>WTHO01000201.1 GCA_011523115.1 Halieaceae bacterium
GAATCGCCACCATCGCAATCTCGAAGAGCGTGGGCGCAATGTTGAAAATAAAAAACCGCAGCAAAAAGCTGATGCCATTGGTGCCGCGCTCAATATCCCGCGCGAGACCGCCCGTGCGCCGATTGAGGTGGTAGTCGATATCGAGGCTGTGCACGTGGCGAAAGGTTTGCAGGCCAATACTGTGCATGGCCTTTTCAGTCACACGGCCAAAGAGCGTATCCCTGAGCTCACCAAACAGCGTGTTACTGAAGCGCGCCGCGCCGTAAGCCACCACCAACAACAGCACAACTTGCAGCGCCAATTGGTCCGCGCTGGTGTCGAGACCATCGACCAGTGCTTTTAACAGGAAAGGAATGCATAGCAGTCCTGCCTTGGCACCCAGCAGGCACAAGAGCGCCAGCCCAACGCGCTGACGATTCGCGCCCAAAATGGGCGACAGGCGCGTCCACAGCTTGCGCAGCAGCAAGAGGCCGCTGGTTGGGCTGTCTTCAGAGAACTGATGGCCTCGCATACCGCTCCATGCCAAGGGTGAGAGGGTCGTCTCAGGTGCGTCTTACATCGGCGCACCTAAAACGTGGCGCGCATTATCACCGACTTGGCAAGGTGTTTGGCGATTCATATTTTTGCACTGATTATCGGTCACAATTTATCGCTACGAACTGATGACGTCTGCGAGCGCTCGTCAGCACCCTCGGCCCCCGGGCCTGGCGCCATCGCTGTGATGCAGACGGCTCCCGGCGAGGCGCGTCGAGTGTTCACTGGCGCCTGCTCAGTAACGCGATAGAAACAAATCATGCGATGATCGACGCTCTCAGCTGATCACTCTGGCTTGATCGCACACCAGTGATGCACCACAAGGAGACAGCATGGTCAAAACGAACCCTGTAAGGCTGGCGACAGCACTGCTCGCAATGGTGGGCACGCTTTGCGTAGCTCAGCTTGAGGCCGGTGACAGACCAAACGTGGTGCTCATGCTGTCTGACAATCTGGGTTATGGCGATATTGGCGCCTACGGCAGTGGCGGTGACATACGGGGCATGCCGACTCCCAATCTCGATCAGCTAGCCAGTGATGGCCTGATGCTCACCCAATTTTTCGTTGAACCCGGATGCACCCCCTCCCGGGCCGGGCTCATGACGGGGCGCTACAGCGTGCGATCCGGCCTCAACAGCATCATCGTGGCGGGGACACCGCTCACGCTGCAGGACGAAGAGTTCACCGTCGCCGAGTTATTCAAGGAACACGGTTACACCACTGGCATGGTGGGCAAGTGGCATCTGGGGCAGGAGGCGCAAAGCTGGCCCACCAATCAGGGCTTTGACGAATATCGCGTGGGCATTCTGGAAACCACCGACGGCACGCTGTACCCCGAATCGATGCGTCGTAGCGGGTTACCGGAGTCATTGATTGAGGCGACACAGCCCCAGATTTGGGAGTCTGACGAAGACGGCGCACTCAACCCGGTGCGCGTATACGACCTCGATTATCGACGGCAGGTCGAGGGTGATATCGCCGATGCCGCGGGCGCCTTCATCGCCTCGCACGCGAAGGATGACGAGCCCTTTTTTCTGTATGTGGGCTGGTCTCACGTGCACTACCCGTCGGGGGCATCAGAGGAATTCATGGGGCGGTCTGCTGCCGGAGCCTACGGCGATATGCTCATGGAACATGACCATCGCGTGGGAGAAGTGCTCAGCGCCATCGATGCCGCTGGCATCCGCGACAACACACTTGTCGTCTACCTGTCAGATAATGGCCCGGTCACCCACGAAGGCAAGGATGATGACTACCTCGGCAGCTCTGCCGGACCTTTTCGCGGTGAAGTAGGCGGCGTCCTTGAGGGAGCGCTGAGGGTGCCCGGGATGGTCCGCTGGCCGGGCAAGGTCCCCGCCCGCAAAAGCAACGAGATGGTCGCCATTCATGACTTTCTGCCCACCTTCGCGGCCATGCTGGGCGGCGACCTGCCAGCCGACCGACCCATCGACGGCCGCAATCAGTTGGATTTTTTCACCGGTCAAACCGAACAGTCAGCACGAGAAGACTACCTCGCCTTTCTCGATGGCGAGGTGAGCGCGGTTCGCTGGCGTCACTGGCGGATTTACCCGAAGCAAATTATGTCCTCGGCGGGCAACCCCTCAGCGTTGGGGGTGTACGGCTATCGGGTTGAGGGCATGGGTTACCCGGCCGTTTACAACATTGCGCGGGACCCGCGAGAGCAAATGAATCAAGTCGGCACAGAGGCCTGGGTAATTGCGAGCTACATGAAGATCATCGGCGCCTATCAGGCCTCCCTCGAGGAGCACCCCAACCCGCCCGGGTTTAGCCTGACCGAGTTCTGAAGCGGTCATAGAAGGAGCGGAGTAGACTCAGCGCTATGGCCCTACCTGACTACAGCTACCTTTACGACCACGCCTGTGAGCGTAAGGGCGGCGAGAAAGCGCTCAAGGCGCTGCTACCCAGAACCAAGAGCAAAGCGCAGCTCAAAAAGCTGGGCTCGGATCGGTATCTGGCCGAATTTACCCGCAAGATTTTTCAGTCGGGCTTTGTGTGGCGGGTGGTCGACAAAAAGTGGCCCCAGTTCGAGGAGGTATTTTGGGAGTTCGACGTCGAGCGGCTATTGATGATGCCCGACGACATGCTCGAGCGTAAGGCCAGGGACCCCGCCATCATCCGCAACTTCAGCAA
>WTHO01000228.1 GCA_011523115.1 Halieaceae bacterium
TACCGGGTATCGGTCGATCGAATCACGCTGGTCAGCACACGCTTCGATGCCTCATGGGATTCGTTCAACACGTTTGTCGCTGCCTGATTGATGATCGAGGCTGACGCTAACTCGCTGGTTTCCTTCGCGTAGTTGGTATCGGTCAGCACGCTATGGCTGGCCTCAAGGTTCACCCCGGTCATGGTGAGGGAATCTACGGCATGGGTAATGCGATTGATGGTGGCACCAAATTCCGCTCGGTGACCCAGCAGCGTGCCAATGGACTGGTCGACATTAGAGAGTGAGCTAGTATCTAGAGCGAACTCATAGGTAGTAATGGTGGTGGTCGCGTCAATGTTGTCGACGAAGAGTTGAGCCCCCGCGGCCTTGCCACCCGAGGCGTCGAAGGTGCCGCCAACAAAAACGAATTTATAGGTCCCGTCTTTAGCAATCGTGACGCTCTCTGATTGCCAATTTGTCGTTGCCCCGGCCGCGGCCCCGGTGTCGTTCAATATCTCGACGGTCTCGCCCGTGTCCACGTTGAGAAGATACGCGTAGACGTCATAAGCATCTGATCCGCCTTGGGCTCGCCAGTCAAACGACATGGTATCGCCCACTTTCATGTTCAACGATTCCTGGCTGACCAGCGCCGGCCCCCTCACAGTGTCATAACCCGCTTGAGTGGTAATGCCTGTGCTGGTCAAACGCACCGACTGCGATCCCTGACTATATTGTGCATTGGAGGGCGTCACTTCCATGCTACCCGCGCTACTGGGCGTATTTTGGTCCGTGCCTGTGGAGACTGTGTCCGTTGGTGTGGTGTGTCCGGCGATACTGTCGGTGCCGAATTTGATCACCTGCTCCACGATGTCCCAGCCGGTGATGGATGCGGAGCCCGGTGCATCTGCCTCAAAGTCACCATTCTCAAAGGACTTGGGTGTATCAATGGTATTGACGAGTTTCGGCAGGCTCACTGTGATCGGCCCGTTCATGTTGGCGCCGACAGTAAAGGGCACTGAACGGGCTTCCATGAAAAGCGGTTCAGCGTTGAATTCGCTTTGTCTCGCCAATTCGGTCAGCGTCAGGCGCAGGCCATCGATTTCGTCCTGAATGATGGCTCGTTCAGCGGTGCCCTGAGTCCCGTTTTCTTTCTGCAGATATAGCTCGCGCATGCGCTGCGCGATATCGATTAAATCGCCGATGACGGAGTCCGCGGTGCGAACCAGGTTAATGCCATCGAGTCCATTTTGGATGCCTTGCTGCAACCCCACGATTTGTGACTGCATGCGTGCAGCCATAGCCATCCCCGCCGCATCGTCTGCAGCGTGATTGATTTTTTCGCCCGTCGCCAAACGCTCGGTGGCTTGATTGACCGCCCTTTCGGAGCGGGTCAGTGCGCTGAGCGCCTTCAGGGAGTTCTCTGCAAGAGTCCCCAGTGAAATCATTGTTTGGCTATCTCGCTAACTTACTCATAAATAAGCACATTTCATGCCAAAATATTATTTTCTCTATAGATAGAGATGTTAGCAGGCCCCAATAGCGCTCATCCCTAGCAGAACGGCTCCATGCGGCAATATTGTGCCAGTATCGATCCATCGATTTTGGCCCGCAGAAAACAGCATAAAGAACGTCAGTCTCATACAAAGATCAATCTGGTATCGGCGGGTAGGATGTGGGAGCCCGATTCTGTGGGCTCGGCGGCTTTACTGAAGTGAGAGCGTCAGGCCTACCAATACAGCGAGTACAGCGGCGG
Organism: Halieaceae bacterium; assembly: GCA_011523115.1. Taxonomy (GTDB): domain Bacteria; phylum Pseudomonadota; class Gammaproteobacteria; order Pseudomonadales; family Halieaceae; genus Luminiphilus. The sequence goes on from WTHO01000228.1 coordinate 1,733, forward strand.
CGATCGGCATCATGGCGCTGAGACCCAATGAGAGAGTTCCTCTCTCACTCGTCATCGCCTGTGGGATCCAAATAAGGCCCACGATCACGGCGACGGTCGAGTAGAGGAGGCTCAGAAAGGAGAAAGCGAGGGCCGGCCCCAAGGCGGTCGGGGTACTGAGTTGGGGTAGAGCCGCCACAATGCCCATAGAGAATCCCAGCCATCCCAGGCCAATCATCTTTTTGGCCCACCCGGTAGCGTAGCCCGCATCGACGAGCCGCCCGATCAGAAATATCAGCAAGGCAACACCTGTCATGACCATGGCGACCTGTGGATACCAGAACATCGGCAGACCATCGGGCGACACCGACGTCATGGCCCAGATCATCATGATGACCACACCACCTGTGCCAGCTGCCTTGCCCAACAACGAGTGCGTCTCAAGCAGATCCTGATTGAGCGAGTCCACAAGAAGTAGTCGCACGATACCGGCATATACCAGCGTGAGAATGGCAATGGCCACAGCGGGGGCTATCTGGCTGGGGTTGGATTCGGCAGCCAGCATGCTGATGACACCGATCAGAAAGCCCGCGAGCCCCACCGGCAATGCGGCCTCGGCCACCAGCCTGCATTCGGAGGGCCTGAACCTGACTACGGCGGCCACAGACAACAGGCTGCCCACAACAAAAACGAGGCTTTTGGCATCCATAACGGATTCGAGTGTCATAAAAGGCCTCTAATTAAAGTGTGCGGCCGCATAGCCAACAGTAGTTGCGGGCAAGCGATAAAACTAGCCAGCTTAGCCAAGGCTATACAGCGATGTAGCGATCGACAGTGGCGTCATACTCCCAGGCCGATTTGCCCTCATCCTCGGGAGGGGAGGAAGGTTTTGCCTGGGCAATCGCGATGTCATGAAACTGCGTAGCCAGCTCTGAAGACCGGTCCTCGGCAAGGCCTTGAA
>WTHO01000046.1:0-2128 GCA_011523115.1 Halieaceae bacterium
TGCCGGCGCTGAGTGCAGACAGCAGCCCCCAGAGGAACAGGTAAAGCGTGTGCGAACCGTTATTGAGGGAAAACAGCATCATGCCCATGGCGAAGGTCAGCATGGAGATCAGCGCCACCTTGCGCACCCCGTAACGATCCGAGAGGTAGCCTGCCATGGGCGCGCTGATCACCGTCACGACGCAAAAGGGCACCAAGCCAAGCATGATTTGGTCGATGCCCCAACCGAATTCCTCTGCGAGGGGCTGCGCAAAGACGCCAATGGTATAGAAGGGCAGCGGCGACATGCCCAGAGAGATTCCGAATGTGGAAGCCAGTACGACCGGCCAGCCGTAGCGGAACTCGCGAAACTGCGACGTATCAAATGCCATAGAGGTTCAGTACCTGATTATTGTTTTAAGGGGCGCGCCAGAGCGTCTACCCGCTGATGATACCTGCGATGGAGTTCATTACCACTGCCTTGATGGATGCCGTCCTCCAGCGTATCCAACGTTAATTCAGCAGTTTTCCGACCGCGCGTGATATGGCGACCTCGCCCTGGTCGAAATAGGCGTCGTGGTTTTCTTCGATGCTGTCGAGGTCGTAAAGATAGTTGACCATCAGGCCCGCGGATTGCTGAAGTCCGTTGTCACTCAAATCAGCCGCCCAGTGGATCGCATGCAGGCTCGCACCATTGCCCAAGTGGAAACGGGCCACCGGATCGAGAGCAAGGTTATTGGCGCGCTCCCTCACTAGATATTGAGCGCACAGCGCGATGGCGGCTTCCCATCTCGGGTCTGTGGTGTCGGACCCTTCTACCTTGGCCAAGGAGCGTAACTCATGGATATCGATACCTAACGCCTCCTCTTGTAAAGCCAGCCACTTACAGAACCCGGGTACCGGTGAGAGGGTGACGTAGCGTTTGGCTCTTGGATACCGTTTACCCACTTCTTCAACGACCTGCTTGATCAAAAAGTTGCCAAAGGACACGCCGGCAAGGCCAGGGTGACAGTTACTGATGGAGTAGAAGACCACGGTGTCGAGGTCGCTCTCTTTAGCGGGCTCGTCTGTTTTCGCAATCAGTGGTGCGATGGCTCTGGGGATGCCCGCTGTAAGTGCGACCTCTACGAAAACCAAAGGGTCGTCGGGCATAGCCGGGTGAAAGAAGGCGAAGCACATCCGGTTTTCTCTCAGCCGGGAGCGCAGATCTTCCCAGCCCTGAATCGCATGGACTGACTCATACTCAATGATGCGCTCAAGCACCGCTGCGGGGGAGTTCCAGTCGATAACTCGCAGCTCGAGAAAACCGCGATTGAACCACGATACAAATTGATGTTTGAGGTCGGTATCGACCTGTCGTAACTCCTTATGTTCGGGTAGCAAAGAGAGCAATGCACCCCGCATTTTCACCAGCACGGCGGTGGCATCGGGCGCCATATTCATGCGCCGGAAAAGTTTAACGCGAGGGGCTTCGACCGCTTTAGCCAAACTCGTTAAGTGAGCCGGAGTCGGCGCTTTTTTATATTGCTCGGCTGCTGCGATGATGGCCTCAGAGGGTGCGTCAAAGTCTCTCGCCAGCGCGTCAAAAAAAAGCGCTCGGTTGGCGTCGTCCAGTGCCTGATAGTCGGCTATGACTTCGCTTGCCAGGGCCAGTCCTGAGGCCTCTCCACGGTGATGGAGCAGTTGCTTGCACTTTGTGAGTAAATCCCCTGAGGGCGCCTCGGTTGCCGCTTGTCGCCTGCGGGCGAGTATGTCTTTTCCAGCACTAATGACAGAGCCAAGGAGGCCGGCCAATCCCGTTCCGGACTGGCGTTGTGACTTGATGGGGGGCTGCATATCGGCTGACATAGACATCCCAGTCATGGCGCGTGCTGAGACTATAAAGGATGAGCGTGTCGCCACCCAACTATTAGTAGGGATTGGGCAAAGTGCGCGGCCGACACGGTTTTATTCTCTGTGGTCCCGCTCAGCGCAGAAAACGCCGCCTTTGTCGCGCTAACCCCTTCGTTGGGAGGGGTGGCTGCGATAGGTTAGAGCTCTATTTAGTGGTTGCGGTACGGTAATGAAATTGAAGTGGGCGAATCTGCGGTCCAGCGTCGTGACGGGCGCCGTCGTGCTGAGTTTGTGGGCGCTGGGTCAGGCACACTCTC
>WTHO01000046.1:2228-7351 GCA_011523115.1 Halieaceae bacterium
TCAGAGGGTAGTGCGGGTATCCCCGTTATCTGGGGAACTGATGCCGTCCACGGTCACAATAATGTGATTGGCGCTACCCTCTTCCCCCACAATATTGCATTAGGTGCCGCGGGTGATCCCGCACTGACTGCCGGCATCGCCGCGGCCACGGCGAGAGAGGTCAGCGCCACCGGCATTGACTGGATTTTTGCTCCTACACTGGCGGTTGCCATGGACCCTCGCTGGGGCCGCACGTATGAATCCTATGGGTCCGAGCCTGACCTGGTTCGCCAGTTTGCGGGGGGCGTGGTCGAAGCGATGCAGGGCGAGGGGATCGTCGCAACCGCCAAGCACTTTATCGGCGATGGTGGGACGCACCAAGGCATCGATCAGGGTGATACGCGACTCAGCAAAGAGGATCTTCTGTCTGTTCACGGGCAAGGCTATGTGTCTGCGATCGAAGCGGGCGTGATGACAGTGATGGCTTCATTCAACAGCTGGAATGGTGACAAGATTCACGGCAATCGGTATCTCCTGACTGACGTGCTCCGCGGTGAGCTGGGCTTCGACGGATTTGTTGTCAGTGATTGGAACGGGATCGGTCAGGTGTCGGGATGCGAACCCGACGACTGTGTTCAGGCCATTAATGCCGGTATCGACATGGTTATGGTGCCCAAGGACTGGCTGACGCTCCTCGAGAATATGGTGGCGCAGGTGAGGGCAGGCGAGATTTCCGAAGCCCGAATCGATGAGGCGGTTCGTCGCATCCTCACGGTGAAATTCCAGTCTGGCTTGATGGACAGAGGTTTGCCTTCAAAGCGGGCGGCCCAGTTCACTAACATGATCGGCGCGGAGGCGCACCGTGAGCTGGCGCGCGATGCGGTCCGTCGGTCGTTGGTGCTGATGAAGGACCCCGAGGGTCTCCTCCCTCTTGATCCTGCTGGTAAGTATCGGATTGCGGGTGCCGGTGCCGATGATATTGGGCTCCAGTCGGGCGGTTGGACGATCAGCTGGCAGGGCACGGGTAATGTCAACGCCGATTTTCCTGGCGCCAGATCGATACTCGATGGATTTGTGCAACACGCGCAAAGCACTGGCGGCGACGTCGCACTGTATGACCCCGACGAGACCGTCTCACAGCTCGATGCTGTGATTATGGTCATGGCCGAGGCCCCCTATGCCGAAGGGCAAGGAGATATTGAAACGCTTGCCTGGCAACAGGGACGCTCCCGGGATCTGAATCTGATCAGAGAGTTCAGTGAGCAGGGTATTCCTGTCATCACGATTTTCCTGACCGGCCGTCCACTCTGGGTAAACGCAGAACTCAACGCATCGGATGCGTTCGTCATCGCCTGGTTGCCGGGTTCCGAGGGGCATGCGGTCGCAGATGTGATGATGGCGGCTCAAGAGGGCCACCAACGCTACCCATTCGAGGGCAGGCTGCCCATGCCGTGGCCCACACATGACTTGAATCCGCTTGGTCACGAACTCAGTGTGTCGCAGCACGCCTTCCCGGTCGGGTTTGGCTTAACCGCGTCTGAACAAGAGCCGTGGATTGCGCTGACGGAAGTGCCCATCGGCGCACCAAAAACCCTTGAGACCTGGGTTTTTGATAAAGGGGTACGCGACCCCTGGACGCTTTTCGTTGGCGATGATTTCGATTGGTCTGTTGAGGTTGGGCCCCGCGGTGCGACGTCCAAACGCGGTGAGCTGAGCTTAACCGTGGTGGATCGTAAAGTGCAGGAGGACGCCCGACGGCTGGAATTTACGGGGAAAGGCAAGCACCTTAGTCAGGTTTATTTCCAGTTTCATGACCCCGTCAATATGCGCCCATTGGAGATGGCGGATGGTGCGTTATCTTTTGATATGCGGTTGATCAAGCGACCCTCCCAGCCGGTAAAGCTGCGCATGGACTGCGGCTACCCCTGCTCGGGAGAGATGGATATCACGCGGGTACTCGAGGCGGCCGAGGGAGACGATTGGCAACGATTGACCTTCCCCATGAAGTGTTTTGCCCAATTGGGGGTAGACTCCTCAAAGGTCAATACGCCCTTTTTGCTGGCAACCACAGGGGAGCTGTCTTTAGAGATCAGTGAGGTCGTTTTGGCCGAGCGGCCTGCTGGCAGTGAGGCAGTAAGCTGTAGCGAGTTGCTGGCCGAGAACTGAGCTGCCTGACTCCTCATAGAGTAGCCACAACCCTTAACCAACAATAATACTGGCCGCAGAAGGCCGCCCGGAGTGAAGCTATGTTATCGACGATCGATCTGACGATAGTCGCAGTCTACGCGGTGGGGCTTTTTGCGCTCGCGCAATGGGTATCGAGGGAGCCAACCGGGCAGGAAAAAAGTGCTCAGGACTACTTTCTCGCGGGGAAGGCACTGCCGTGGTGGGCCATTGGCGCGTCGCTCATCGCTGCCAATATCTCCGCCGAGCAAATCATTGGCATGTCCGGTTCCGGCTACGCTATCGGGCTGGCGATTGCCTCCTATGAATGGATGGCGGCCTTTACGCTCCTGTTAGTCGGCAAGTTTTTGTTACCGATCTTCCTTAAAACGGGCATCTACACGATGCCGCAGTTTTTGGCGCAACGGTACGACAACCGCGTCAAAACCGTGATGGCCTTGTTCTGGCTGGGGGTTTATACCCTGGTGAATCTGACTTCCATACTCTGGTTAGGGGCACTGGCCATCAACACCGTGGCCGGTATCGATCTCACCATGGGTCTGGTCGCACTGGGTGTTTTTGCGGTGGCCTATTCGCTCTATGGCGGGCTGCGTGCAGTGGCACTCACCGACATTATTCAGGTGATCCTGCTGGTGATGGGGGGCTTGATGATCTCCTGGATCCTGCTTGACCAAGTGGGTAATGGAACGGGCGTATTGGGGGGCTTTAACGCCCTGACTGAGCAGGCCCCAGACAAGTTCCATATGATCCTTCAGGAGGGGCACCCCCATTACATGAGTCTGCCGGGCCTGTCAGTGCTCATTGGTGGAATGTGGGTAATGAATATTTCTTACTGGGGCTTCAACCAATACATTATTCAGCGCGCGCTGGCGGCGAAGAGTGTCGATGAGGCGCAGAAAGGCATCGCCTTTGCGGCGTTTCTTAAGCTTCTGATGCCAGTGATCGTCGTGTTACCCGGCATCGCCATGTTCGTGCTGGCCCCTGACCTGTCGGCGCCGGACAAAGCCTACCCTTCTGCTATGAATCTGTTGCCTGTGGGTATTAAGGGTCTGGTATTTGCCGCACTGCTGGCTGCCATCGTGTCGTCGCTCGCGTCAATGTGTAACAGCATCTCCACCATTTTTACTGTTGATGTGGCGCCTTCTCTTGGTATGGAGAGTGATGGCGGTGTGCGGTCCGTCACGCTCGGGCGCATCGTGGCCATTGTTGCGATGGGCATCGCTATGGTGGCTGCCAAGCCGCTACTGGGCAATTTCGAACAGGCATTCCAATACATTCAGGAGTTCACCGGGTTTTTCACTCCGGGGATTGTCGCGATTTTCATGCTGGGTTTGTTCTGGGCTCGCACGACCGCTACTGCTGCCTTGATCGCAGCGATCGCGTCGGCGGCCCTGTCGCTTTATTTCAAGTTGGCGTGGCCCGAATTGCCATTCATGGATCGTGTTGGGCTGGTCTTTTTGCTTTGCGTGGCGATTGGCGTGATGTGGTCCCTTGCACGACCCGAATCCCAGGCGGGTTTTGTGGATCCTAAGGGCGTCAGCTTCAGCACCACGCAGGGGTTCAATGTGAGCGCTGTGCTGGTCACGCTTATCTTGGTCTTCTTTTATACCGTTTGGTGGTGAGGGCACATCCTCAGGTCAAGGCGCGCCGACAGCTTCGCCCGTTATGGGTGTCTGCCGCGCTCTTGATGATCCTTGTGCAGGCGAGGGCCGCGGAGAACTGTGAGCCAATGTGTTTCTCCTCCCCGTTCACAGAGGCCGCCTTGGGTGAATAGCGGGGAATACCTGCGTTGTTCTGCTGATTCCAAAACGCCGGTTTGTCCCCAGAGCAGCGGGCCAGAATGTAATTTAACAACAAAAAATACGCAATACTCGGGATATATCCGGTCTATTTGTTGCTTTATTACATATCAGCCGGCACAATTTCCTCATGCATTCTGAAGTCACGCGCATTACCCGGGATATCGCAGCCCGCAGTCGAACGCTGCGGGATCAGTATCGGCGAGACATGGATTTAATGGCCGCCGAGCCCGTTCATCGAAGTCAATTGAGCTGTGGAAATCTCGCCCACGGCGTCGCCTCATGCGGTAGTGACGACAAGTCCGTCATCAAAATGATGGATAGCGCCAACATCGGTATTGTCACGGCCTACAACGATATGTTGTCTGCGCATGCTCCCTACGCGGGGTATCCCGAAAAGATCAAATCAGCCCTGAAAGCCGTGGGGTGCACGGCACAGGTGGCAGGGGCGGTGCCCGCCATGTGCGACGGCGTGACCCAGGGACAGCCCGGGATGGAGCTGAGCCTGTTCAGCCGGGACGTCATCGCGCAGGCGACCGCCGTCTCGCTCTCCCACCAGATGTTTGACGCGGTGCTGATGCTGGGGATCTGCGACAAGATTGTGCCGGGGCTGGTGATGGGGGCCCTGCAGTTTGGGCACTTGCCAACGTTGTTTGTACCCGCTGGGCCCATGACGTCGGGCTTGTCCAACAAGGAAAAAGTGCGTGTGCGACAGCTCTACGCAGAAGGCAAGGTGGACCGGGCAGCATTACTGGACGCGGAGATGGCGTCTTACCATAGCAAGGGGACCTGCACGTTCTACGGCACGGCAAATTCCAATCAGATGGTCCTTGAGGCAATGGGCCTGCAACTGCCGGGCAGCTCATTTATTAATCCGGATACGCCCCTGCGCGAGGCACTCACGGCCGCTGCTGCGGAACATGTTGCCAAGATCGCGCGCACTGGCCGCGCGCCACTGCCTATGGCCGATGTCATCGACGAGCGGAGTTTTGTCAACGGCATCGTTGCGTTGCTGGCCTCGGGCGGTTCAACCAACCTCTGCATTCACCTCGTGGCGATGGCGAGGGCGGCAGGCCTGGTCATCACCTGGTCTGATTTTGACGCGTTGTCCAAGGTGACGCCGTTACTGGCAAAGATCTACCCCAACGGGAGTGCAGACAT
>WTHO01000046.1:7451-10346 GCA_011523115.1 Halieaceae bacterium
GTGGCGCCGGAGCGGCAGGCGGTCACGGCGCCCGCCGTCGTGATATCGCATCAGGACGAACTCAAAATGCGCTTTGAGCGGGGGGAGCTCGACCGGGACTGTGTCATCGTCGCCCGGTTTCAGGGGCCCTCGGCCAACGGCATGCCCGAGTTACATCAACTGATGCCCACTTTAGGCGTATTGCAGGATCGCGGTTATGCGGTGGCTCTGGTGACAGACGGTCGATTGAGTGGCGCGTCGGGCAAGGTGCCGGCCGCGATCCACGTTACTCCTGAGGCTGCCAGTGGCGGTGCGATCGGCCGCATTCAGGATGGCGATATCATCTCGCTCAGTGTCGCCTCAGGTGAACTCAACGTCAGGGTAGACGAGGCAACACTCATGGCGCGGCCCCATCCTGAGACACCGTACGCTATAGGCACGGTGGGCAGAGGTTTATTTCAGGTCAGCAGAGGGTCGGTGACCGACGCAGAACATGGGGCTTGCACGCTGTTTGCCGAGCCGGTGATAGATGCAAATCCAGAAGCGACGCAAAGTCACAGCGCCGCCTATGAGCACTGTGCGAGCTGATTCTTCACAGGATCCACGGCGACTTTTTCTGGTAGCCGATATCGGCGGTACCAACGCCCGCTTTGCCTTTGCAGAGCCCGGTAACCCGATACCGCAGCCGATTGCCAGCTACGCCGTAGAGAGCTTCCCGTCTTTTGACGAGGTACTCGATCAGTTGGAGCGCGACTGGGTAGCACTGAGGCAGCCCGATGCGAGACTGGAGCGGGTGTGTCTGGCCGTTGCTGCCATACCCGAGCAACGAGAGATCAGTTTCACCAACAACGCCTGGCGATTTTCCGCAGACAGTGTGGCTGCGCGGTTGTCCTGTCCGGATATCAGCATTATCAATGACTTCGCTGCAGTTGCGCGGGCACTCCCAGCCTTGGAGAGCAAGCACCTTGAGTCGATTGGCGGTGGTAGCGTCGAAGCGCAGAAACCGATGGTCGCGATTGGGCCCGGAACAGGCACTGGTGTGGCATCTCTGGTATTTGACTCTGCTGGGGCGCCGATGGTCTTGGCAGGCGAGGGCGGTCACGTGGACTTCGCGCCGATCACGGATATTGAAGCCAAAATTCTCAGTCGCTTGCGCGCGCAGTACGGCAGGGTCTCGATCGAGCGCTTACTCTGCGGCGCGGGGATCATGAATATTTATCGGGCACTGGCTGATATCCGTGGTCTTGGGGCTGAGCACACCACGCCCGAGTCAGTGGGGTCTGCCGCGCAAGCCGGTGAGGATGCGCTGGCAGGTGAAACAATGAATACCTTTTTCTCAGTGCTGGGCTCCGCTGCGGGCAACCTGGCCCTGACGCTGGGTGCGCGAGGCGGTGTCTATCTGGCCGGTGGCATTGCGCCCCAGTACATCGATTTGCTTCGCAAAAGTGACTTCCGCGCACGATTTCTGGCCAAGGGGCGCTTTGCTGACTTCAACGGTGAGATTGCGACCATGGTGATTACACATCCCGACCCGGGGTTACTGGGCGCTGCGTTGATTTGTTCGGAAGGATCAGTCGATGGACGCTAGGAACCTGTTGGACAGTCTTTCTTGTCCCGTGATACCGGTCATCGTAATAGATCAGCTGGATGATGCCGTCCCACTGGCGGAGGCGCTACTGTGCGGTGGACTCTCTGCCCTGGAGGTGACTCTTCGCACGCCCGCCGGTTACGAGGCAATCCGCCGGATCAAAGCGGCATTTCCCGACGCGGTCATCGGTGCGGGTACGGTCTGCTCAGAGCAAGCGTACCGACAGGCGGTTGAGGTGGGTGCAGATTTTATTGTTGCACCCGGTGCCACCGAAACGCTTTACAGAACCGCGCAGGCCTTCTCGGTGCCGTTCTTGCCCGGTGCGGTAACGGGCTCCGAGGTGCTGTCGGCTCTGGAGCAGGGATACTCATCACTGAAGTTCTTCCCGGCCGAAACGTCCGGCGGCGCGTTAGCCATCAGAGCGCTCGCTGGGCCCTTCCCAGAGGTTCGTTTTATGCCTACCGGTGGCATTACACCCGATAACGTGTCGGATTATCTGAGCTTGAGCAACGTCTGCGCCGTGGGCGGCTCCTGGCTGAGCCCGCGGTCACTGATTGAGGACCAGCGGTGGGAAGAGATCGTTCAATTAGCCCGCAGCACAGCGGCTGCCACCTCGCTATGACGGAGAGTGCGATATGAGCGCAGTGGACCTGATTATTTTTGGCGCCACGGGAGATCTCTCGGCCCGTAAATTGTTCCCAGCGCTTTTCCAGCTGGATGCTGCAGGGCTCTTGCAGGATGACCTGCGCATTGCGGCGGTGGGGCGGCAGCAACAAACGGTCGAAGCCTTCAGGGATGAGCTACGCTTGAAAATGTCGCGCTACATGCGACAGGAGATGAACGCTGAGGTTTGGCATCGGTTTATCGAGCGACTGGACTACCTGGCGGCAGATTTTGCAGAACCCCACGCTTTTGGGGGACTCAGAGGCTGGCTTGATGATGGGCGGGTCAGCTTGTTCTATCTGGCCACGCCGCCTTCCTTGTTCACCACGATCTGCGAGCAGCTCAATGATGACAGATGCTTGACCGGCCCCTGCCGCATCGTTTTGGAGAAGCCCATTGGGGAGAGTCTCGAAACCTCAAGCGAGGTCAACGAGACGCTTGGCCGCTTCTTTGCCGAGCAGGATATTTATCGTATCGATCATTATCTTGGTAAGGAGACCGTTCAGAACCTGCTTGTACTGCGATTTGCCAATCGCTTTGTGAACTCACAGTGGGATCAAAGCTGTATCGATCACGTGCAGATCACGGTTGCTGAAAAAGTCGGTATCGAAGGGCGTTGGGCCTACTACGATGGTGTCGGTCAGCTGCGGGACATGGTGCAGAAC
>WTHO01000281.1 GCA_011523115.1 Halieaceae bacterium
GGCTTTCGGGAGCGCATCATTGGTACTTATCAAATCACCATGACCAAGCCGGGGTATCGCCCGGCTTGACCCGCCGCCTATGCTGCTGTCCCTAGCGCCGATCATACTGCTGGTTGCCCTACTATCGGCCTCAGTGGCGTTGTTTGGCTCGGACGCGTCCTACGGACCCAATCAAGTCGCATTGATCATTGCTTCGGCTGCCACCATGCTGGTGGGCTGGCGCCGGGGTATGAGCTGGCAGGCAATTCAGGATGGCATGGTCAGCGCGATCACGGTGTCGATTATGCCGATGATGATTCTGCTCTCCGTTGGCGCACTGATCGGCAGCTGGATCATCAGCGGGACCGTTCCCGCCATGATTTACTACGGTGTAGCGCTCCTGGATCCCGGTCTCTTCTATGCCGCGTCGGCGGTCATCTGCGCATTGGCCTCGCTCAGCTTGGGAAGCTCCTGGACGGTCGCCGGGACGCTGGGGATTGGCCTGATGGGCATCGCCACGACCTACTCCCTTTCACCGGCTGTCACGGCAGGCGCCGTCATCTCGGGAGCCTATTTCGGCGACAAACTCTCACCGCTCTCAGACACCACCAATCTGGCGGCCGCGGCGGTCGGCGTGGATCTTTTTGAGCACATCAAAAACATGCTGTGGACAACGCTGCCCGCTTTTATCGCCGCACTATTGGTTTTCACACTGATTGGTAGCGAGGGGGCATCAACGCCGGAGAATATCGCCTCGATTAGAGCGGCACTCGACGCCCAATTTGCCATTTCACCCTTTGTTCTATCGCCGCTGGTACTCATGCTGGGGCTCATTTACTGGCGCGTCCCGGCGTACCCCGCAATCCTGATCTGCACGCTGGCCGGCATACTGCTGGCGGCGGGTCTGCAGAGCGATGTTGTTCGCGAACTCGCCACCGCAACACACCCCGATTCACCTGCACCGCTGATTCAGGGGCTGTGGATGGCATTATTTTCCGGCTATCAGTCACCCGAGGGTATGGGTGAGCTCAGCAAGCTGCTCGACAAGGGCGGGCTCGCGAGCATGCTGAACACCATCTTTTTGATCCTGACCGCCATGACCTTTGGCGGCATGCTCGACAGCACCGGCATTCTGAGACAACTGCTTGATGTGGTCCTGCGTGGCGTCAAACGCACCGGTGATCTGATTCTGGCTACTGTGGGGGGCGGCTTCCTCACCAATGTACTCGCCGCCGACCAGTTTCTCGCCATCACGTTGCCTGGCCGACTATTTACGCCGGCCTATGATGACCGCGGGCTGAATCGACTCAGCCTTTCACGCACGCTCGAAGACTCAGCGACCCTTACCTCGGCGTTAATACCCTGGAACACCTGTGGGGCGTTTATGGCAGCGACACTGGGCGTCGCCACGTTTGAGTATGCGCCGTACGCACTGTTCAATCTGATTTGTCCGTTACTGGCAGTGATCTTCGGCTACCTGATGATCGCGCAACCCCGCGCCCGGGCGGCCGGCCCGTGACAGCGGTACAATGGGATTTCGCGGATCCCTACCTGTGGTCGGTCACCGTTGAGGCTATTCATATCGACGCGCTGGCCCACACCCGGAACACCCACTACGTTGAATGGTGCATGGAGGCCGCGTGGGCGCATACGACCGCTCTCGGGCTGGGCGCTGAGGACTACCAGCGTCTTGATCGTGCCATGGCACTCACCCACGCTGAGTACGACTATTTAAAGGCAACCAGAGAAGGGGACAAGCTATTAATCGGCACCTGGATCACCGACTGGCCGGGCCGTATGAAGATGACGCGTCGCCTGCAGATCGTTTGTGAGGGGACAGGAGCCACGGTTTTTCGCGGCGCGCTGGAGTTTGTCTGCATCGAGATCTCAACGGGCTTACCCAAGCGCCCGCCAAAAGCTTTCATTGATATTTACGGCCCGGTGATTGCGGTAGCGACGTCATCACTCTCGGAAAAGAGCTAGCCCAGAAAAGCCCCGCCGCCGCGCGATCAAGCCACACCGACCCAAGCCCAATGCACTATGGTTAGGAGACGGGGGTTAGGCGACGGAGGTTAGGCGACGGGCCAGTCAAAGCTAATCACCGAGGAGAGGCGCTCGGCACCGAGCTTCAGGGCCAGCAGGCGATCTACTCCCAATGCAACCCCTGCGCAATCCGGCAAGCCGTGCTGATGGGCTGCGAGCAGTCGTTCATCGATCGGTCGCGGCATGAGCCCCCGCATTTTGCGGCGCGCATTCTCCCGATTCAGCTGAGCTGTCAGCGCTTCAGCGTCGGTTTGTTCCCAATACCCGTTGGCGAGTTCGTGCCCGTGCACATAGCACTCAAAACGTGCAGCGACCTCAGTGCCGTCGACGTGTTGGGTGCGCGCCAGTGCTGCTTGCGAGGGCGGAAAATCAGTCACGAATACGACACCCCAATCACGAATAGCAGGCTCGATGCAGTGACTCATGAGCAGGTCCAGAACGGCATCTCGATCGAGCGCTTCGGGGATTTCGCCTACCTGCTCTCTGGCAATCTCCAGCCAGCTTGCTGGCACAGAGTGAGGGTCGCCCCCCTCGAAGGGATCAATGGCCACTAGCTCGCCGAACAAGGCACCATAGGGCCATACCTGCCAGCCTTGGATCCCCAACACCTCCTCCACCAACGCCGCCACCTCGCGCAT
>WTHO01000213.1 GCA_011523115.1 Halieaceae bacterium
GAGCATGGCTGGAGCACGATGGGGGATGTGGGTTACCTCGACGAGGAGGGCTTCCTCTACCTCACCGACCGCAAAAACTTCACCATCATCACCGGTGGCGTGAATGTGTATCCGGCAGAAATTGAGGGTCTGCTGATTTCCCATGACAAGGTGGCGGATGTGGCGGTGTTTGGCATCCCGCACCCCGAATTTGGGGAAGAGGTCATGGCGGTGGTGCAGCCCCTCGACTGGGCCGATGCAAACGATGATACCGAGGCGGAGCTGATTGACTGGATGCGGGAGCGCCTGTCGAGCGTGAAGGTGCCGAGGAAAGTGGATTTCCTTGAGCAGCTGCCCCGTATGGATAACGGCAAGCTGTATAAACGACATCTGCAGGACGCCTATCGCGACGCGATGTGACTTTCTCAGCTGTCAAGCTGTTATGAAACGAGATGAGCCTCTATGCTGTGACCTGCGTATCGATGCATAGCCAGCGGGTAGTCAAGGAGCGGTAATTGGCCAGTAAGTCTGAGTTGCGGCAGCTCGAGGATCAGATGGACACAGCGGCGTCCTATGAGGACTGGCTGTCGGCGGCCCGCGACCATGACGCCCTGACCGGTAAAGCGGAGTGGCGACAAGAGGAGCCCTCGGAGCTCTATGACCATGCGCAGATCCGCTACCGATTGGATCGGCTTCGCAAGTTCCGTAAACAAAAAGATTGGACCGGTTTGCTGTATGCGCTCAATGAAGGCATCCACGGCAACATGGGCGGTATGGGCAAGAGCGTGCTGTACCGGCAGGCCAAGTCCGGCACCAAAGTTTTGGTAGAGCAGTACATTCAGGAAATCGACGAGGCGCTCAGACTGCTGGCCGAGCTGCCCGATGAAGTCATCCCCACCCAGCAGAAACTCGATTTTTTCTATCGCAGTAACGTCTGTTATGGGCGCTCCGCACTGATGCTCAGTGGCGGCGGCGTGCTCGGCTTTTTGCATGTCGGCGTGGTCAGCGAGCTGCTCCGACAAGGGCTCCTGCCCAGGGTCATTTCCGGCTCCAGTGCGGGTTCGATTGTAGCCGCGGCGCTAGCGGCCTATACCGATGAGGAAATGGCAGAGCTCGACCTCGTGGGGATGATGGACTCCGACGACGATGACAGTAAGAGCGTTCTCTGGCAGTGGGTGTCAGGGATGGGCAGCCGGCTCACGGCTGAGGAAACCGAAAAATTGATTGCCGCGACGATTCCCGACCTTACCTTTGCCGAGGCTTATGCCAAAACCGGGCGTCAGGTCAGTATTACGGTGGCGCCCGCTGAGCCGCATCAGCGTTCCCGGCTGCTCAATGCCGTGTCTTCACCCAATGTGTATTTGCGGTCAGCCGCGATGGCCTCCTGCGCCATTCCCGGTGTGTTTCCCGCCGTCATGCTGCAGGCCAAAAATGAGCTGGGCGAGTCGCAGCCGTATCTACCCGCGCGGAGATGGGTTGATGGCTCGGTTGCAGATGATCTGCCCGCCAAGCGTCTGTCGCGCCTGTTTTCGACTAATCACTACATCGTGAGCATGGTGAACCCCATTGCGCGGGCGTTTCTGCCCCGGGATGACAAGGTTCGGCCGCTGCGGCAGGCGGCGACCTCTTTGGGCATGGGTATTGGCAGGGAGATGCTGAATTTCTACCGGGGCGTCGCCAAGAAGTACGGCGATAACTGGCCTAAATTCAATATGATGATGCACGGTGTGCATGCATTACTTGATCAGGAATATTCAGGCGACATTAATATCGTCCCGAAATTCCGGTTTCAAAACCCGCTCAATCTCATCACACAACCCAACGAGCAAGAGCTCCGCCAGCTGGTGAAAGAGGGCGAGCGCGCCACCTACAGCCGGATCGAGCCGATCAGGCGGTGCACGCAAATCTCCAGAACTCTGGAGGAGATCCTGCATCGCTTTGAATACGGTGATTTACGACCGGCGCCAGGCACCTACCGTCGTCCCAAGAGCTCCCGGCGCAGGCCGCCTCCCACTGCGGCGCAGAAAAAAGCATTGAAGTCTGAAGTGGCTTCACGCTCTGGCAAGGCTTCCCGCCCAAGAACCGCCAGAGGGTCGGGTCGGTCAGCCGCCCCAGCCAAGAAGCGCAGTATCGCCTAGCGTTCGCTTAGCGGCCGTTCACCTGCCAGTTATGGGATGCAGGCCGCTCCCAGCGCCGCCAATGGCCCCACCATAATCGCTCGGCTATCGGCCTCTGCGCTCGATGCGGTGCCGATCTGGGCCCGTTTCTTGATGCCCTGCAGGATCGCCGCAATGCGGAAAAAGCAGAACGCCATATAAAAAGGCCAGTTATCGATGCCGCTCCGACCCGTGCGCTGACAGTAGGCTGCGATGTAGTCCTCGTCAGAAGGGAGGCCGAGCTCGGTGCGATCAAGGCCTGCCAGGCCCGCAATGCCGCCTTCGCGGGGGAATTGCCAGGCCATCAGTTGGTAGGCAAGGTCCGCCAGCGGATCCCCCAGCGTGGAAAGCTCCCAGTCCAGGATGCCAATGATGCGTGGCTCTGTCGGGTGAAAGATCATGTTGTCGAGGCGGTAGTCCCCGTGCACCAGCGCAACGGTTTCTTCGCTCTCGGGGATGTGATTCGGAAGCCATTCCATCAGCGCTTCCATGTCGGCAACGGTTTCCGTTT
>WTHO01000135.1 GCA_011523115.1 Halieaceae bacterium
ACCCTACGTGATCCCGACCGGCAATCTGCGCAGCAAGTTGATACTGCGCGCTGCGCTGTGGGCCTATGAGCGACTGGGTGGTGTCGAGCGAGCCGATTATCATGAGGTGTGGTCACGAGATGAACTCGCTGAAAAAGAGCCGCTCATAGAGCGCTTGCGGTTGAACGGGGCGGTGGTCTATCCCGAATTTTTAACCGACGACTCACGATTGACCGTCGCGACAGTGCGATCTGCGATTGAGAGCGGTGCGAAGGTCTCGACGTACCTGAGAGCCACCGACATACGGCGTGAAAAGGTCTTTGTGGTGAGCGCGGCCTCAACGCTACCCGGTGACAACAGTGAAACCACGATTCGGGCCCGTGCGGTGGTGAACGCAGCTGGGCCCTGGGTGGACGAAGTCTGTGGGTTAGAGGCGCCGCAACCCCCGAGGCTGGCCTTAAGCCGGGGCGTGCATTTGGTCTTTAACCACGCCGATGTGCCTGTCCGCAATACCGTAGTGATGCGCACGCCGGATGCACGCAGAATTTTTGCCGTCCCCTTGGGGCAATATACCTACATCGGAACCACCGACGACTATCACCCGGAGTCTGAGTACTGGCCACCGGTGACGGATCAGGATGTCAGCTACCTGTTGTCTTCAACGCGCAAGGCCATGCCAGAGGCGAATCTGTCGGCTGACCGGATTGTGTCGGTGTGGTCGGGCATACGGCCATTGGTCGGTGATGGTTCCGGGCGAGCGTCCAAGGAGCTTTCCCGTAAAGACGAGGTTTGGACGGCGCCCAGTGGTCTCCTTACTGTGGGGGGTGGGAAGTTGTCAGCGTATCGGGCGATGGCGGAGCGGATCGTCGATAGCGTCATAGAGAATCATGGCTTGACGGCAAAACCCTGCAGCACGGCGGATAATCCGCTGCCCGGCGGTGGCGGGGTGGTTAACGCGAGTGAGCTTGAAGAGATGGGGGATATTCAGGCCGAGCGGCTCGCCCGCTTGTACGGTGCTGAGGCGGTGGATGTGGTGACGAACGCCGCCCGGGATGGGCTGGTCAGCGCTGAGGTGGAGCAAGCGGTGCTCAAGGAGGGCGCATTGCGGCTGGAGGATTACTGGGCACGTCGCAGCAGTCGAGCCTGGTTTGATGAGGGCGCGGGGTTACCGATTTTGGTCGAGGCTGCTAACAGAATGGCAGATCTGCTGGGCTGGGATGATTCCCGCAAGGCACTCGAGATTGAGAATTGCCGTCAAATTGACGGCGCAAGCCGGTCGGGATTTCTTGAATCCACCGGGTGGGAGGAAGTGCCGGATGATTGTCGCGCAGCTGGCTGATTTGATTGGGCCTGAACAGGTCACGGCCGACGCCGAGGCATTGGCTGCTCATCGCTTCGATCGCTGGTGCCTCAAGCACTGGCAGGATTGGCAGGGGGAGGTATTGGATACGCCCGCCTGCATCGTGCGGCCCCGCGATGCGGCGGACATCCAAAAGGTGCTCCGCTTCGCCACAGAGCACGACGTCCCGATTGTGCCCTGGGGCCTCGGGAGCGGCGTCTGTGGTGGCGTTGCGCCACACCCCGGCCAGATCCTGCTGGACATGAGCGCCATGAATCGGGTGCTGTCGATTGACGAGGACAATTTACTGCTCACGGTCGAGGCGGGTATCAATGGACTGATCGCTGAAGAGGCCGTTGCAGAGCGGGGGCTAACGATCGGGCATTGGCCGCAATCGATTGGCATCAGCTCGGTGGGCGGATGGGTTTCAACCCGTGCCTCGGGTCAGTTCTCAACCGCATACGGCAATATTGAGGACATCGTGTATGCCATAGAGATGGTGATGCCTGATGGCGAGCTGGTGACGCTGGGCAAAGCGCCGCGAGCCGCCGCTGGGCCGGACCTCCGGCATCTGGCACTGGGTGCAGAAGGCACACATGGTGTGGTCACGTCGGTCACCTTGTCGTTACGTCGACAACCGGACGCGCAGCGCTTCAGCGCCTGGTACTGCGCTGATATGGCATCCGGTTTTCGCGCGCAGCGCGAGATTGTGCAGCAGGATTGGCGGCCCCCGGTGATGCGACAGTACGATGCCTCGGAAGTGGCGCGTTTGTTCCCTGATCACGTGAAAGACGAGGAGTGCCTCATCTTGCTGGTACACGAGGGTCCATCATCGCGAGTGGACGCCGAGATCCGAGCCATTGCTTCCATCATGGCGGATTTGGGGCTCGACCCTGCCGATGCGGGCGCCGCCGAGGGATGGATGGATCACCGGAACAACGTGCCCGAGTGGCGGGATCTGCTCGAGCAGGGTCTGATCGCTGACACCATTGAAGTGTCGGGCACCTGGAGTCAGATCGATGCCATTTACGACGACGTGGTTGCCGCATTGAAGACGGTGCCTGACTGCGTGAACGCCTCGGCGCACAGCTCTCATGTTTACCGCTCAGGCATCAATCTGTATTTCACCTTTGCCTGCATGCCAGAGGATGCCTCGGTAATGGGCGATCGCTACCTAGAGAGCTGGGATCGTGCGCTCACTGCCACTGCCAGCGCCGGTGGCGGCATCGCTCATCATCATGGCTCCGGCCGCCTCAGGCGCGACTATTTGCATCATGACTTGGGTGAGAACGGACTCGCGCTACTGCGAAAACTCAAACAGGCCATCG
>WTHO01000032.1 GCA_011523115.1 Halieaceae bacterium
GATGCCTCGATGTCGCCCTATGAAATCATGCAGCCCGGTGGCTCGGTCGAGCACTGGAATGAAGAGTCGGGTGAGTTATGGATGCGCCGACTCAGAGAGACTTACGAGAAATGCATCTGGATCAATCCGGTACCTGAGGACGAGTGGGAGTACACCCAATCGATCGCCATTACGCGCCAGCTCATGGAGGGTCAGATGTATCCACTCACATTGAGAGGCCTGGAAGAGGGCATGTCCTTCCTGTCCAAATAACGCCTGCTACCCGGCATTCGTGCTGTCGCCGCTAACGGATGTACGATGCTGGCCTCGGCCTGAGCCAGTCTGCCCCCACTGGGCCTAGGCCTTCCCCCCACCACAACGCAGCAAAAAGGCGCCTTCGCGCGCTTTTTTGGCTACACTGCGGCAACAGTTTTTCAAACAACAACATGCGGGGGCGCCATGTCTGGCTCATTTAAATTACTCAGTATCACGGTGACGGCGGCGCTGTTGAGCGCCTGTGGAGGGCAGTCAGATGACGCAAACGTCGGACCCGCTGAGGTAGAGATCTCGCCCGCCTTGGTTGCGCAGGTGGATACCGACAGGATCAAGGCTGCGGCAGATGAACCCGAGATGTGGTTGACCTATGGCGGCACTTACGACGAGCAGCGGCACTCGGCGTTGGGTCAAATTAATCGAGACACATTGCCTGATTTGGGAGTGGGATGGATTTACGAGACGGCCAAACCGCGGGGTGCTGAGGCGACGCCTCTGGTTGTCGACGGCGTCATGTATGTTTCCAGCGCCTGGTCAGTGGTTTACGCGTTAGATGCCAAGACGGGTGAGGAATTATGGGTCTATGACCCCCAGGTATCGGGTGAGGACGCGGCCAAAGGTTGTTGTGACGTCGTGAATCGCGGTGTGGCGGTGCACAACGGCAAAGTGTTTGTCGGCGTGTTTGATGGCCGCCTTGAAGCGTTGGATGCCGCCACGGGGGCCGTGGTTTGGAGCACAGTCACCGTCGATCAAAGCAAGCCCTACACGATCACCGGTGCGCCTCGGGTATTCAAGGATAAAGTCATTATTGGCAACGGTGGCGCGGAGCTGGGCGTGCGCGGTTACGTGACGGCCTACGACGTTGAATCAGGCGATTTAGCGTGGCGCTTCTACACTGTGCCCAACCCGGAGAAAAAGCCTGATGGAGCCGCGTCTGATGCGATTCTTGCGAAGCTCGCCAACGAAACCTGGGGGGATGACGGTGCCTGGGTGACCGATGGCGGAGGCGGCACGGCCTGGGACTCCATCGTTTATGACACGGTGAATGACCAGATTCTGATCGGTGTGGGCAACGGCTCGCCCTGGAACCCCGATGTCCGCGACCCCAACAGTGATGGTGACAATCTTTTTCTGTCATCGATTCTTGCGGTTGATGCGGATACGGGCGAATACCGTTGGCACTACCAAACCACCCCCCGCGACCGCTGGGATTACACTGCCACACAACAGATCATGCTGGCCGATCTGCCACTGGGGGAGGGGGGCGCGAGTCGCCGTGTGGTGATGCAAGCGCCCAAAAACGGGTTCTTCTACGTGCTCGATGCTGCTGATGGTGAGTTGATTTCGGCGACTCCCTTCACCAACCAGAACTGGACAACCGGTGAATTCGACGAAAATGGGCGGCCGGTGCTGGTGGAGGAAGCCGTAGACCTGGCGCTCTATGCGGTGGTGCCCGGACCGACCGGCGCGCACAACTGGCATCCCATGGCGTTCAACCCTGATACCGGGCTGGTTTATATCCCGGTCAACGAAATTCCGTTTTTCTATGACAAGACGCGCAATGTCGAGGACGGTAAATCGTATTGGAATATCGGCTATGACGCCGCGGCAGGCTGGCCGGTGGAGTATCCCGCCGGCACTCTGGACGCTGTGGCCGACCTCGACGGGGGGTCCTTGTTGGCGTGGGATCCTGTCAAGGCTGAGCCCCGGTGGGCAGTGCCATTCGCGTTGCCACTGAATGGCGGCGTGTTGAGTACTGACGCCGGTTTGGTCTTTCAAGGTAACAAGTTTGGCGATTTGGTGGCTTACGATGCCGAGACGGGTGAGCAACTCTGGTCGCATCGTTTAGTGGGTAATGCCGCCGCCGCACCGATGACCTACGAGATCGAGGGTGAGCAGTACCTTAGCGTGTTGTCGGGCTGGGGCAGCGTTTCAAATCTGATAGCCGGCTTTACGTATGGTAAGGCCGCTGGCAAAGAGCCCGCCCGCGTTATCACCTTTAAGTTGGGTGGGAGTGAGACGATGCCGGCACCACTGCAAGCGCAAATTGTGGCCACGCCGAAGTCACCGATGTTCGGTGAGCCGGATCAGCACCAGCTCGGGATGCAGCGCTTTGCTGAGAACTGCCATTTTTGCCACGGTGCGTTCGCTGTCAGTGGCGGCGTGATACCCGACCTCCGTTGGTCGGCCATATCTGCCAATGAGCAGGCGTGGGATCAAGTGGTGCGCGAGGGTGCATTGACCAAGCAGGGCATGGTGTCTTTTGCGGGGCACCTGAGCAAGGAAGACACCGATGCGATCCGCGCCTATGTCATCCAGCAGGCTTGGCTGGCAGTCGCCAATGGCAGCGCGTCCGCGCCGGGAGGGCAGTAAGCGCGCTCTGGTTCAGGGCCTAGGCTTTTCTGGTGGCACCGGCCTCACCATGTGGCCGGCTTCATCATTTGACCGACCTCACCATTTGGAAGGCCACCAGCGCTCCCGTGACGGCGACATTTAACGACTCCACGCCATTGGCCATCGGGATGCCGAGCGCGGCATCCGCCAGCCCCCGTACGTCGGTTGAAATGCCGTGGCTCTCTCCACCCAAAACGCAGACAGTGGGTGTGCCACCATCCAGATCATAAAGTGAGCCGGTGGCATGGGCGTCCAGAATCGCGACGTGAAAACCACTGGCTTTTAACGACGAGAGCGCCGATAGGGTGGTGTCACAGCGGATAATCGGTGCGCGGAAAATCGTCCCGGCTGAGGCTTTGATGACGAGGGGTCCGAGAGAGGCGATGCCTCGCTGGGGATACAAGACGCCGTCGATGCCCGCAGCGACGGCTGATCGAATGATCATGCCCACGTTTTGTGGATTGGTAATGCCATCAAGAGCCAGCAAGCTTCTCGGTAGCGTGGACGATGCCAGCACTGCGTCGAGAGCCTGAAAGCCGGGGCAGATAACATCGAGCGCCACGCCTTGATCCTGGCGCCCGTTTTTGGAAATACGCGACAGTGCCTGACGATCGTGGAAACGCGTCTCGACCCCACGACGCTCGGCCTCGGTCATGATCTGGGTGATAATGCCACCAGACCGATTGCTGTTCGCCAGGTGCAGACAATGAATCTCGAGCAAAGGATCCATCAGGGCCTCCAGAGCCGGCTTGCGACCGAACAGGGTCAAACCTGCACTCGGGTGCCAGCGACGCTTCGAATCCTCGGTCATGGGAGTTTATTGGGGTCTACTGTATGCATCGCCTGACACTCTACACCACCTCAGGGTGCCATCTATGCGAGCACGCCGAGGCGATCCTTGACGAGCAAGGTCACACCTATCAGACCGCAGACATCGCCGATGATCTGGAATTAATGGAGCGCTACGGCGTGAGGATTCCGGTGGTGAGAGACGCGGCGGGCCGTGAGCTCGGGTGGCCGTTTGATGGCACGCAACTCAGACAGTTTCTGTCCGCGGATTAAACGGTCAGTTCGCCGCGGGCTCGGTATCGACTTTGACTGCCAGCACGTCGCAGTCCGCGCCATGCATAACGCCATCAGTCGTTGAGCCCAGCAGGAGCGCCAGCCCCCAGCGTGCATGACTACCCAATACGATGAGGTCACTGCCCAACGCCTTGGCCTGCGTGGGGATTTCGGATTCCGGGCGGCCGGTCACCAAATGGCGATGGTCTGTAGGCACCGCCAGCGTGCCGCAGAGCTGATCTAACTGCTCCCTGGCTTGCTCCAGAATTTCATCCTGTATGGCAGAAAAATCCATCGGGATGTCTCCCCCGTAAGTGATCGCCAGTGGCTCAATGACATGAAGAACATGGAGCTCTGCGTCATCCTGGCGGGCGAGGGCCGCAGCGCGACGGATAATCGTTTCGGTCGTGGCCCCGAGATCGACTGCCACGAGAATATTCTTGTAGGGCATACTTCCCCAGCAATTTGGATGCCTCACCTTTAAATGTAGTCAAAAACAGCGAGCTTGTCTCTCCGGAGTCTTGACGTGGTTTATCTTTTGATTCTGCTCGGCCTGGCAGTGGTGGTCGCGCCGTTAATGAGTGCGATGCCGAGCAAAACGCAGCGCGCCAAGGCTGGGCTCCGCGATCTGGCCCGGGCGCATGACCTGCGAGTGAGCCTGCGCCCGCTGCCTGCGGTGCCCGCACGGTTTCGGTTTGAGCCGGAGGACGAGTTGGCGTGCTATGAGCGGCGTTTCCCGGTCTCACAGCAGAAGTCTGGGGGGGAGGCACATTACCTGTGCGTTGATGGACAGTGGTCGCCGACAACCGGGGTCGAGGAGGCCCCCGGTTGGTTGCAATACCTGCCTATTGGTGCGGCCTACGTCGAGTGCAGAAATGAAAGCGTCAGCATTTTCTGGGATGAAAAAGCGGGCCCCGAGGGGCTGGCTAAAATCAGCCAAGCCATTGATTTGATGAGTTAAAAGTCGGTTAGTGGGCGCCAGTCTGTGTCGGGCTGCGATAAAAGATGGGCCTTGACCCCAGACGATTTCGCCCTTATAGATGCCCACCTTCGCGGCTTGGTCGGTGGGAAATCGGCCTCCCGCGCCGGCACGCCACGATGGGGTGGGCTGTCTTTTTGAACAACGGATCGTAGCGTTCTATGGGTAAAGCACTGGTCATAGTGGAGTCGCCCGCCAAGGCGAAAACCATTAACAAATATCTCGGAAAGGATTTCATCGTGAAGTCCAGTGTGGGCCACATTCGCGACCTGCCAACCTCCGGTAGCGCCAAGCCCGCAGATCCCAAGGAGCGGGCAGCGCAGGCGGCCATTACCCGAAAAATGGCACCTGATGAAAAGGCTCGTTATCAGGCGCGAAAGAAACGTGAACAACTGGTCCGCCGCATGGGTATTGATCCCGACAACGGCTGGCAGGCTCGCTACGAAATTCTTCCGGGAAAGGAGAAGGTGGTCAGTGAGCTTAAGAAGCTCGCAAAAAACAGCGACGCTATCTATCTGGCAACCGATTTGGACCGAGAGGGAGAGGCGATCGCCTGGCATCTTCAGGAAGCCATTGGCGGTGATACGAGCCGCTATCATCGAGTGGTCTTTAACGAAATCACCCAGAAGGCGATTCAGGCGGCCTTTGAAGCCCCCGGCGAGCTCGATACTGCGCGTGTGCATGCGCAGCAGGCGCGACGTTTCCTGGATCGCGTTGTCGGCTTTGAGGTCAGCCCACTTCTATGGTCCAAGGTGGCGAGGGGCCTATCTGCCGGTCGCGTCCAGTCCGTTGCGGTGCGATTGATCGTTGAGCGCGAGCGGGAAATCCGCGCTTTTGTCCCCGAGGAATATTGGGAAGTCCACGCCCTGCTGAAGGCGGGTGATATTGATCCGGTTCGATTTATGGTGACGCATCGGGGCGGGGCAAAGTTCGAGCCCAAGACCCAGGCCGATGCTGAAGCGGCTGTAGAGGCCATGCAAGGGGCTGCGTTTTCGGTCACTGACCTTGAGTCGCGTAAGACCAGCTCGAAGCCCTCGGCCCCCTTTATTACCTCTACCCTGCAGCAGGCCGCGAGTACGCGAATGGGCTTTAGCGTCAAAAAAACCATGACGCTGGCACAGCGGCTGTATGAAGCGGGTTACATCACCTACATGCGAACAGACTCGACCAACCTGAGTGATGACGCGGTCAGCGCCTGTCGAAATCTGATTAAAAAGGACTTCGCCCCTGAATATCTCCCTGCGGAGCCGATTCGCTATGGCTCCCGAGAGGGTGCGCAGGAGGCCCACGAGGCGATACGCCCCTCGGATGTGACCTTGCGAAGCAGTCTGCTCTCCGGCATGGAGCCGGATGCCGAGCGACTCTATGATTTGATTTGGCGACAGTTTGTCGCCTGTCAAATGACCCCCGCGCGTTATTTGTCGACGACCTTGGTCGTGACAGCTGCTGACTGCCGCCTGACCGCGAAGGGCCGAGTCATCGAATTTGACGGCTTCACCCGGGTGCAGCCTCCGGCGGCCCGTAAGGGAGATGATGCGGTGTTACCGCCGCTGGCGATCGGCGATGCGCTGACGGTGACGGAGTTTGACCCCAAACAGCATTTTACCAAGCCTCCGGCGAGGTACGGTGAAGCCAGTCTGGTGCGGGAGCTGGAGAAGCGGGGTATTGGGCGACCGTCCACCTATGCCGCGATTATTTCCACCATCCAGGATCGTGGCTACGTCCGGCTCGAGAACCGGCGGTTCTATGCCGAGAAGATGGGGGACATTGTCACAGAGCGCTTGCAGGATAGCTTCAGTGACTTGCTCGACTACGGTTTCACCGCGACGATGGAAGAGCGCCTCGATGAGGTGGCCCAGGGTGCGCTGTCCTGGACGGATCTACTCAATGAGTTCTACACCGACTTCAGTGGCAAGCTCGCGCAGGCTGCTAACGACGGCCCTGATGGGATGCAGCCCAATGATCCCACGCCAACGGGTATACCCTGTGATGACTGCGGCAGGCCCATGCAAATTCGAACCGCGAGCACGGGGGTATTCATGGGTTGCTCGGGTTATAACCTGCCGCCCAAAGAGCGCTGCAAAAATACGGTTAATCTCATCTCCGGCGACGAGGCGATCAGTGTGGACGCCGATGATGAAGCGGAGTCACGGCTGCTGCTGAGCAAGCGGCGCTGCGGTAAATGCCATACCGCCATGGACAGTTACCTGATCGATGAAAGCCGCAAGCTCCATGTCTGCGGTAACAATCCCGATTGCGACGGCTATGAGGTTGAGCAAGGCCAGTTTCGCATCAAGGGCTACGACGGCCCGGTGATTGAATGTGACAAGTGCGGCTCAGATATGCAGTTAAAGACCGGTCGCTTCGGCAAATACTTCGGTTGTAGCGAATCGTCGTGTACGAACACCCGTAAGCTCTTGCGTAATGGCGAGGTGGCGCCGCCCAAAATGGACCCGGTACCCATGCCCGAATTACAGTGCATCAAGGTTGAGGACCACTACGTCTTGCGAGACGGCGCCTCCGGCATCTTTCTCGCTGCCAGTCAGTTTCCCAAGCACCGGGAGACCCGCCCGCCGTTTGTAGATGAGTTACTCCCGCACCAGGCCGAGATTGATCCGAAATATCATTTTCTTTTCGATGCGCCGCTGACAGATGATCAGGGTAATCGCAGCCAAATTCGCTATAGCCGCAAGACGAAAGAACAGTATGTGATGTCGGAGCGTGACGGCAAACCCAGCGGGTGGCGCGCGATGTTTAACGATGGCCAGTGGGTCGAAGAGGGCACCGCGAAAAAGCCGAGAGCAAAGCGCAAAACGAAGCCGAAAGCCAAGGCGAAAGCAAAAGCCAAGGCGCCTGCGGCCGACGAGGCGATCGATTGAGCCACCCCCTGGCTTACGCCAACCAGTGTCTTTACCACGCGGACATCCTGATCAGTGCCTGGCAGCACTCGGCGCAAAACAGCGAGGTGCTGGATACGCAGGTTGCGTTGGCTTTCGCGCCCCCGGTGCAGTCAAAGTTATTGGATAGCTACGGATGGCTGCTCTTGGCGGCTTGTCGAATTCGGCAGACCCCGGAGGTAGTGCCTCACTCAGTCGCACAACTTCCAGCCCTGCCAGCCGGTCTGGTTCACCCCGCTGAAGTAGAGGCCTGCGCGCAACTTGAATCCGATGGCTGGATCGCCGAGTTGCAGGCGCCCATTGAGCAGTCGGCGGTTCGCCGGTCACACAGCCTCGCGGTAGAGCAGGGGGTTTCCTGGGAGCAATTCTTGCATTGGGCTGAGCGCTTGAAAGCGCTTGCGCAACAGATCGCAGACGGGATCGACGAGTCCTGATTAAGCGTCTTGCTGTCAGTAAACCGTGCCATCGAGTGGCAGATGCGCTGTCAGAGTGTTACCGTGAAACATCGCCTGCCATCGTCGGTCAGGCGACTCTTCTCACAGAGAGGTTATTGAGTGTCTACATCTTTACTTGAAATTGTGGATCTGGGTGATGGTGAAGTGGTGCTTCAGCGCGTCGAGGGTGACTCCGAGCCGCTGGTAAGCATCCAGTTTTCCGATGAGGCAAACGCCTACTTGATGGGAAACAACCTGGAGATTGCCAGAGTCATGATTCAGGCTGGCATTGAGGCGGCGGCGCAGTTGGCAGAGGTCAACAATATCGAAGTCGAGACCGCAGAAATGTCAGAGACCCGCACGCTGCACTGAAGTAACAGCCAGCGTTACAGCGGAGCAAGAGGCTCCGTGAACTTTTCAGAGGCCCACAACGGTGGTCTCGGGGGAAGCCTCCCCCCTGAAAAAGCACTTGAGACAGTACATTCAGAGTCGTGTCTAAACAAAGGCCAAGCGGCGCTCTGTTCTTTTACTGCTGTCGGATCACCCCCACGCTGATGCCCTCGATAGCACACTCGGTTCGCCGCAAGTCCACTACGATCGGCTCGTAATCCGCGTTCTCCGGAAGCAGCTTCAGGGTGTGTTGGCCGGCGCGCTTGAGACGCTTCACCGTCACTTCATCCTCTATTCTGGCTACTACAATCTGCCCGTCCCGGGCCGTCGAGGTGTTGTGCACGGCTAGGAGATCGCCGTCGAGAATGCCGATCTCTTTCATGCTGTCTCCGGTCACGCGCAGAAAATAGTCCGCCGGTGGGGAGAAAAACGTCGGGGAGAGCTCGCAGTAATCTTCGATGTGCTCGGTGGCCAGCACAGGAGAACCCGCGGCGACCCGACCCACAATCGGAATCCCGGTGCTTTCGGTCAAGCGGATGCCGCGAGACGCCCCCGCGATCATTTCGATAGCGCCCTTTCTGGCCAGCGCCCTGAGATGCTCTTCGGCGGCATTTGCCGACTTAAATCCCAGCTCCCGCGCGATGTCTGCGCGCGTGGGCGGATAGCCTGTATCTGCGACATATTGCCGGATCACGTTGAGTACCTGCTCTTGTCGTGCGGTGAGCTTCATTACCTGACCTCCCTGAAGGGTGAGCTGATGATATATACAGTCTGTGAATTTGTACAGCATCGACCCGGCGTGGCCTGTCGGGAGCAAGAGTGCGGTAGCATACCGGCACGTCACCAACGGGACCGCGCGTAATGGCATTCCTTCAGGAGCTTTTGACACCTCTGGCCGCTCTCCTTCACCTCCCTTTGGGTGTCGTTGTTTTTGCCTCCCTGATGTTGATTGGCACAGTGGGTCACTTTGTGATTTATCGAGTAGTCCGAAGACTGACGTCGGCTGCCGACACCACTGAAACCCGATGGGACGATGTCGTGCTTTACGCCATTTTCCCGCCGATACAGTGGGTGATGTGGGTTGTCATAGGCTTGCTGTCCATCAGTCTTTTCCCCGCCCTCGACGGCATTCGCGAGGCGTTACTGAAATTGTCGGATACCGCTTTGCTGGTGCTCTTTGGTTGGCTCGCGCATCGCCTGAGCCGGGGGATTGAAGAGGAGTTATTGGGGGAGCACCGTGGGGTGCTTGAATCCAGTGCTCGCGCCACGATCAGCGCGGTTGCCAGGCTGAGCCGCATCGTACTCTGGGTGGTCGCAGGGATCATGATTCTGCAATCCTTAGGCGTATCGGTGTCGGGCCTATTAGCGTTTGGTGGCGTGGGTGGCATCGCGGTGGGTTTTGCCGCGCGGGATTTGCTCGCTAATTTTCTCGGTGGTTTAAGTATTTTTCTGGACCGCCCCTTTGCCGTGGGGGACTGGATTCGATCGCCGGATCGAGAGATTGAAGGTACGGTTGAGGACGTGGGCTGGCGGGTGACACGCATCCGCACTTTCGACCAGCGGCCGCTTTATGTGCCGAACTCGGTGTTCTCGACGGTGGCGATAGAGAACCCTTCCAGAATGCTGAACCGCCGTATTTACGAGACCGTCGGCATTCGCTACGACGATATCGCGGCGATGGCGGATATCGTCGCTGCCGTCAAGACGATGCTCAATGAGCACGAGGATATCGATAAGGGCAAAACGCTGATGGTGAATTTTGTCTCCCTCGGCGCTTCCTCTCTGGATTTCTTTATTTACTGCTTCACTCGCACCACAGACTGGGCGACCTACCACGGTGTCAAACAGGACGTGCTACTGAGAATCCTGCA
>WTHO01000158.1 GCA_011523115.1 Halieaceae bacterium
CACCCAGCTGAAGAAACGCATCGCGCCAAGTCTGCGTCTCGCCAGCAAATCGCTGACCGCCACCCAATTGGTAGGCGAGACCCACACCAAGGTGACCACCCATAAAAAACAGACCAAATACGGTCGCGCTATGGCGGCCCTCGAACCGGGTACTCAGTATCTTCGAGGCCGCAGGGATCAAAATGGCTTCCCCGACCCCCACTAACGCGCGGGGCAACCATAGCCCCAGAAAACTTTTTGCCATACCGGTAAGCGCCGTCATGGCACTCCAGATGAGTACGCCCGCCCCCAATAAACGACCCGGGCCAAAACGATCGACCAGCAACCCGGCCACGGGCCCTGCGCTGGCATAAAAGAGGGTAAAGGCAAGGCCGGTGACCAGCCCGAATTGCTGGTTCGATAGCCCAAGATCGACCGATATTTGCGTGCCGAACGCCGCAATCAGAAACCGGTCGGTCAAGCTCAAGGTATGAAGCACTGTTAATAAGGCGAGCACATAAAGCGATATGCCCACGGACCGCTGGTCCCGGCCACTCATTGCATAAGCCTTGGACCGCCTGCTGGTCTTATCAAGGGATGCAGTCACTCATACAGCGCTCGCCGGAGGCGTCCGGGATACCACCATTACCCATGCCTCCTGATTGAGCAGAAGCCCCCGGCCAGAGCCCGTGGTCTGTGGTAAAGCCATCGCGGTTGGGCAATCTGCCCTGCGCCAGCGCGGCCGTTGTTGGGTCAAGGACAAATGCATCATCTACGACGCCAGCCAGATGCAAAACATAGGCACTTACTGCAAATACCTCGTCATGAGTCAAAGAGCCCGCCTCGCCAAAGGGCATCGCACGCGCGGTGTAGTCCAGTAGCGTGGTCAAGGTGGGTAACAACATGATCGTAGAACTCACCGCTACGCCAGACTCCCGCAAACTCGCCACTCGGCCGCCGGCAATGTCGGCGTCAGTAGTGCCGCCAACGAGCGGGTAGAAGACCTCTGCAGAACGCCCATCGACGCCATGGCAACCCGCGCATCGGGCCAAATAGATGGCTCGACCCTCACTGACCGAGCCACGGGCATCGGGCAAGTCATCAAGCTCTGGGCCAATATCGGTATCCCACGCGACGATCTCGCTTTCAGTGACCGACCGGCCGATGCCTGGATAATCGCCGTGGGCCGTCAGGGAGACTGCGAGGACAAGGACTGCGGTCAATTCAGGCCACCTGAACATTTCGCAC
Organism: Halieaceae bacterium; assembly: GCA_011523115.1. Classification (GTDB taxonomy): domain Bacteria; phylum Pseudomonadota; class Gammaproteobacteria; order Pseudomonadales; family Halieaceae; genus Luminiphilus. Next base: position 1,228 of record WTHO01000158.1, read on the forward strand.
CTCGCCAGAGGCCTCTACGCCCCAGGACTGAATAGCATTGTTGTGATACACCGATCCGGTCCCGCGAGCCGCTCTGAGTGCGGCATAGGTCGGCTGTACGTGACCCGTTTCATCAATGGCGCGCGACTGAAGAATCGCTTCACCGCCATCCCAGACCCAGTCGCAGTGAAAACGCGTCAGGCACTTATCAAGCGCGGGGCCGGTCAGCTGCGCGGCCCGCCAGTTGCGGCCCCCGTCAATTGACACATCGACCCCCCGAATCCTGCCGCGTCCTGACCAGGCTACTCCTGTAATGGCGTGGAACCCTCGTTGGGTCAGTTTTTGCCCTCCTGAAGGGGTGAGGATCACCGATTTCACTTCCTGCGTGGAGGTGTACTGCCGGTGCATGCCATCGGGCATCAGATCAATGTACTTCAGTGCCTCATCTCGGGTGTTGTAGGGCACCTCGCCTACCTCTATACGTCGCAGCCATTTCACCCAGGAAACGCCCTGCACGCCGGGCACCACCAACCGCAGAGGAAATCCGTTTTCAGGTCGCAGGTGTTCGCCATTCTGTCCATAGGCGACCAGCACTTCGTCATTTTCGATCAATTCCATCGGGATCGTGCGCGTCAAAGCGGCAGCATCAGCGCCCTCGGCCAGCACATAGCGGGCTTTTGTAAAATCGACGCCACAGCGCTCGAGTAATAACCGCAATGGCACACCGGTAAATTCGGAACAGGACAGTAATCCGTGGGTGTATTGGACGGTAGGCGCCACCGCACGCATTCGCTCTGTGCCAGTGTTACCGCTGCACTCTAAAAAATGAATCCGTGATACCGCGGGAAGGCGCATCAGGTCATACACACTGAATATCATCGGTTTCTGGATCAGCTTGGGCTGCGACCCCGAGATCATGAGCCGGTGCGATCGCGGGTCGGGGTCTATCCAGCCACTGTGATGACGCTCATAGTGCAGCCCCGAGGGAGTGATGATGCCGAAAAGTCCCTGCAGGGGAGTGAAGGACGCGGAGTTCTGCGGGACAGGAGACAAGCCCTTGAGTGAGCGACGCTCGAGCCCGTGCTGATGCTGAGAGGGCAAACCATAAGGGCGTTTCGCTACTGGATGGCCCAGACCGTAGGCGGGCGGCGAGCGATCGACCACCGCTGCGGTGCGCTCGACATCTTGTTGCGCCTCAGTTGCGGAGAGCGCCGCAGGTAGTAAGGTTGACGAGACTGCCAACCCCATCAAGTTACGCCGCGAAAACACCAAGTTCTTGAAATCGGCATCGCAAAGATGATTCTCAGGCGCGGATACCAGCCCCCCATGCACTGCCCCGAATCCTTTAGGGTCCTCGCTCATCGCACCATCACGGCATCGATGGCCGCCCGTCGATCGAGACTGGGTCGGATATCAGGGGACCAGGCTGCAACCCG
>WTHO01000249.1 GCA_011523115.1 Halieaceae bacterium
GGCATCACACTCTATCTGTTTGACACCGCATTGGTGCCTGAGGAGACCACACTCTACATACCGTTCTTCAAGGATGTGGCCTTGCAAATGGGCTGGTTATTTGTCCCGTTCAGCTATTTCGTTGTGGTGGGTTCCAGCAACGCTGTAAACCTGACTGACGGGCTGGATGGCTTGGCCATTCTGCCAACGGTGATGGTGGCGACGGGTCTGGGTGTCATTGCCTATCTAACCGGTCACATCGAGTTTGCCGACTATCTCAATATCGCTTATCTACCGGGTACCGGTGAGTTGGTTGTTTTCTGTGGTGCAATAGCTGGCGCTGGTCTTGGATTCCTCTGGTTCAATACCTATCCGGCAATGATTTTTATGGGCGACGTCGGGGCGCTCGCTCTCGGCGCTGCGCTTGGCGTGGTGGCCGTGATGACACGGCATGAAATCGTGTTATTCATTATGGGCGGTATCTTCGTACTGGAGACGGTGTCCGTCATCATTCAGGTGACGTCTTTCAAACTCACCGGCAACCGCGTCTTCCGAATGGCGCCCATTCACCATCACTTCGAACTCAAGGGTTGGCCAGAGCCGCGCGTCATTGTCCGTTTTTGGATCATTACCGTGATGCTGGTGCTCTTTGGTCTCGCGACGCTGAAGTTACGGTGAGCTCATGTTGACCCCCTCCAATACCATTGTCAGTTCAGAGCGGCGCCTGTTGATGGGGCTCGGCGTGACGGGTCAGTCAGTCGCGCGTTGGTGGCGGCGGCAGGGTGTCAAGTTCACTGCGATTGAAACCCGGGAGGAATTGGCATCCCACTCTGCTGCGGTCGCCGATGTTGACCCCGCGGCGGTCACTTTCGGCGAGGTTGACGCGTCTTGGGCTGATGGGTTCACCGAGATGATTGTCAGTCCCGGTGTGCCAATGGACCATCCCCTAGTGGTCCGAGCCAGTGAGCAAGGTTGCCGGGTCCGCGGGGACATTGATCTGTTTGTCGAGGCGGCAAAGGCCCCCGTGGTGGGAATCACCGGATCGAATGGTAAATCGACTGTCACCTCACTCTTGGGTGACATGATTGAAGCCTGCGGCGTCAAAGTGGCAGTGGGCGGCAACCTCGGCCGACCCGCGCTTGATCTCTTGCCAGACGAAGCAGATCTCTACGTCTTGGAACTCTCTAGTTTTCAACTGGAGCGCGCCGAAACGCTGGGGCTTCGTCTTGCCACGGTCTTGAATATCAGTGCCGATCATTTGGATCGCTACGCAACCTTAAGCGACTACCACCGCGCAAAGCACGCCATTTTCAGGAGGGTCTCCCAAGTCGTAGCGAATCGAGACGATCCGCTGACCGTCCCCCTGGTATCCGATTCGGTACCCGTGACGTGGTGGCGCATGGGGGAGCCTGATCTCGACGAGTTCGGGGTACGACAAATTGACGGCGCGTTATGGATTTGTCGTGGCTTTGAGAAGCTGATGTGTTGCGATGCGCTGAAGATCGCCGGTGATCACAACATCGCCAATGTATTGGCTGCGTTGGCTCTCGGTTCGGCGCTGGAACTGCCGATGGCGGGTTTACTGAAGGGCGCCGCCGGTTTTAGGGGTTTGCCCCATCGTTGCCAGTTGGTGAGACAGGTAAACGGTGTGCGATACATCGATGACAGCAAGGGGACGAATGTCGGTGCGACAGAAGCGGCCCTGACCGGTTTGTCTTCAGAGGGCCCGATATGGCTGATACTGGGTGGTCAGGGAAAGGGCCAGGACTTCGCCCCGTTACAGCAGGTCGTATCGGAGCGATGCGCGGGTCTGTTAGTCCTGGGTCAGGCAGCGGCCGAGATCACGGCTCACCTCGGCCCTGCGGCGAGGATCGAGCAAGTCGATACTGTTGAGGAGGCAGTGCTTCGCGCGTCTCGGTTGGCACGATCTGGAGACACAGTACTGCTGTCGCCAGCATGTGCCAGTCTGGATATGTTTAGCAGTTACGTCGAACGTGGCGAGCGATTCCAGAATGCCGTTCAGGCGCTGGAGGTGGCGTCGTGATAGGCGTCGGGCGTGCGGGATCCCTCCACGGCGACACGGTGTTGCTCACGCTGGGCGCTACCTTGATCAGCATCGGCGTCATTGCGATCGCCTCGGCGTCGATTGAGTACGGTGATTTTCACTTCGGCAATCCCTGGCACCATACCCAACGCCACGCCGCCTACTTGATGCTGGCGATCACTCTGGGGGCCTTGGCTTACATGGCACCCGCTGCCTCGGTGCAGCGGCTTTCGCCCTGGTTACTGTTCCTCGCTGTAGCCTTACTCATTTTGGTGATGATTCCCGGTATTGGCCGCGAGGTTAATGGTGCGCAGCGCTGGCTGCCTCTGGGGGTCATAACGCTTCAGCCATCGGAATTCGCCAAGCTGGCAGTGTTGCTCTACGCCGCGGGCTACTTGGTCAGACAGGAAGAGGCGGTTCGGCATCATTGGAGCGGGCTGGCAAAGCTTATCGCCATTCTCTCCGTTGTTGCTGCTTTGCTGTTGCTCGAGCCCGATTTTGGGGCCACGGTCATCATCGTCGGTGTCGTCGTCGGCATGACGTTTCTGGCAGGCGCGAAATTAGTTTATGTGCTCGCGATGTTGGCAGCCGCCGCGATGGCCTTGGCC
>WTHO01000113.1 GCA_011523115.1 Halieaceae bacterium
TATCTACTTATTTGTTGGCCGCTCAGCTGGCTTGGCGACCGCAGCTTTTTTTGCGCTAAATTTCTTGCGCCATCGGCGACCGCTGACAGCTGCTGCGCCTCTCCTTGTGTATGCCAACTTCACACTGATCTTCGGAGTGGCTTATCTCGTGCAGACCCCTTCTTTTCAATTGATCCAGTTGTGGCCAGTGCCCATTCTAATTGCGTTGAGCGTTTTTCTTTTTAAACAGAACCAGAGAGAGTCAGCGAAAATCTTCAGCAAGGACTGGTGAGTGCCTAGAGCGAAGTTAGCGAGGGCACTGTGTCGATTCAGCAGGAGGGTATCCGGTGCCTTATCATCCCACCGATATCTGACGCACGCGCCGAGACGATTTCCACCTCATTCAGCAGTCACGACCGCTGCCTGCTGTAAGTCATCAGGCCACTGGCCAAATGCGATGCCAGTGAACAGGAATAGTACCGCCACCACGGCGACGGTTATGTACTTTGGATTGTTCATTATTCGCCCCCCAATGACGCCGGTCGACGCGCTGGCCTCATTTCGTCCAGCAGCTTTTTCGCTGATCGTCGATCCCCGTGTATGAGATGTTTGACCAGCGCCGCTTTGCGAAGTTCCCCCATTCGCGGCCAAAGGTACTCCATGATTTCTGCCTCGATAACGCTTTTCTGCATGTCTGAGCCCTCCTCATTAGTGGTGCCGTCCTTGGCAGGAGTGATCGATCCTTGATGGCGATATCATTGGGGGAAAGTGGGCTAATTGATTGTTCGATCGCGCCAGAGCTTTGGCCCGATGTGCCACGGCGCGGTGCGCTACTCGCTTAAAGAGACGCCCGCTTCTTTTTTTGCAGGTAAATGATTTCAGGGATCCCCAGCAGGTTGAACATGAGAAAGAACAAGAACCATTTTTTCTCATTGCGCTGCGCTGCCAACCAGCAGGCGTGGTAAGTCCAGTAGAGCTCCCACAGGGCTAGCAAAATGATCAATGTCATCATCACTTGATGTTCTCTTGTTGTGGATCCCTAGCGAGTATTAGGCACGTGCAACCGTTGAGGATTGCTGCGGGGCCCGCTGACAACCCCCGCAGGTGTAAATCCGTCGGGAGTTGGCGGTGGAGCGCTCAATCTTAGTTTTACAGACCCGACAGGGTTTGCCGGCGCGACTAAATACAAAAAACCGGGCTTTACCGTAGGTGCTGCCCTGCTTTTTTAATGCTTTGTATTGGCGCTCAGGGATGGTGACACCCTTCAGGGCATAGCTGCGCTGACTGATCTCCAGCGTGGTGCGGGCGAGCTTGCCGATCTGTCCGCGGCTGAGGTCCCGCGCTTTTTGCGCGGGATGAATCCCGGCGACGAATAAGATTTCGCTGCGCAGGTAGTTACCTAGCCCCGCGAGAAATGCTTGATCAAGGTACACGGAGTTCAGCGCTCTCCCTGCGAAGGCGCTGCTTTGCAGTCGATCAGCAACCGCCCGCCAGGTGAGGTCTGGGTTCAGGATGTCGGGCCCAATGCGCTTCAGAAAGGGGTGTTCCTCGATGTCTGCCGTTTTCCAAACGCTGATATCTGAGGCGCTGTAGAGCAGGGCGCTGTGTTGATCGGTATGGATGGCCAGCCTTAGTTGGCGATTGGTTTTAGGGAATTTCCCGCGTTTCACCACGTGCCACACGCCATAGAGCTGGTTGTGTGAGTAGATGGTGTCGCCCGAGTCAAAATGCGTGAGCAGTGCTTTGCCTCGGGTCTCCAGAGCGAGCACTTTGCTGCCCTGTAGCGGCTTAGCGAAGCGCTTGAGCGGCTTGAGGCCAAATTCGAGGCTTTCCACAGTTTTATGTCTTAACACGGCCTCAATTTTGTCGGCAGCGCGTCGTATTTCAGGGCCTTCGGGCATATGTGAACGGGTTCACCTTCTTTGGTTGCGCCAGGAATCCTGAGGCCGCCGTAATCGCATGGCCCTTATCATCAACACACGTTATTCCGTGGCCTAGGGTTGGCAGATCGCTTTTCGCGGAATCTCGGCTTGCCGCTAACAGCGCGGGCGGACACGGGGCAGTTTAGTCCAAGTGACCACTGAACTGCTCTACCAGAATGCGCTTCAAAATTTTACCGCTAGCGTTTCTAGGTAGTTCCTCTATCTGATGGAAAAACTTGGGGATTTTGAAGCGTGCGACCCTTTTCTCTAGCCACTCCGCGAGTAGCTCAGCAGAGGTTTCTGGTTGGCATACCATCGCACAATGGATGCTTTCACCCCACTGGTCGTCCTTGAGGCCGAAAACCGCACACTCAAGAATAGCGGGGTGCTCCACCAGCACATTCTCGATTTCTCGTGGATAGACATTGATCCCACCGGAAATAATCATGTCCTTTTTCCTATCGACGATGTAGAGATAGCCCTCATCATCACGCGTGGCCATATCGCCTACGCTGACCCAACCATTCTGCACTGATTCCGCTGTCGCATTTGGATTACGCCAGTAACCTGAAAATAGTGCTGGGCCGCGTGAGAAGAGCTCGCCAGGTGTATCCGCAGGGACTTCATTGCCCTCGGCATCTCGCAGCGAGACTTCGGTATCCACAAATGGTGTTCCTACGCAATTCTTTTTGCGGAGCTGATCCGCCGGTCGCAAATTGGTAACGATGC
>WTHO01000124.1 GCA_011523115.1 Halieaceae bacterium
CTTTTCTTCGAGTCCAATAGCCACTTGGCTTACTCCTTTTGTGGTTGTTCAGGCCACTGCATCAGCGGTGACCCCCCTCGGTGATGAACCTCTTCACCGTCTGCGTAGGCAACCGGAGCGCTCCGACATTAAGGCACCGAAATAGCGCCACCTACGGTCTTTGACAGTCTTTGGTGTTCAGCGAGGTTTCCCACACGTCCCTGCAAAGACTTCCAAAGTGGACAGCGCTAATACTTCACACTGCCCGACCCCATCACAAAACACACAGGGGCCATCGACCCCGGGCTGACGCCCGCGGTCATGATTCAAAAACTAGAAATCGATCGCGTTGTGATCGATGGTGACACCCGGCCCCATGGTGGTGGACAGGGTCACTTTCCGCACATAAACACCCTTCGCGGCAGCGGGCTTGGCCTTTTTGAGGTCAGAGAGCACCGCAATCAGGTTGCCCTTAATTGCGTCGGGCTCAAAGCTGACCTTGCCAATACCGCCGTGGACGATGCCGTTTTTATCGCTACGAAAACGCATCTGCCCCGCCTTGGCATTCTGCACTGCGGCCTCGATATCGGGCGTCACCGTGCCTGTTTTGGGATTCGGCATCAGACCTCGGGGGCCCAGTACCTGGCCGAGCGTACCGACAACCCGCATGGCATCCGGTGAGGCGATCACCACATCGAAGTCCATCATGCCGCCCTTAATCTGCTCAGCCAATTCTTCCATACCGACGAAGTCGGCGCCCAGTTCCTTGGCCTTATCGGCACTCTCGCCCTGAGCAAATACCGCAACGCGCACCTCGGAACCCGTCCCGTGCGGCAGGGTTGTCGCACCACGGACGCCCTGGTCTGATTTGCGCGCATCTACGCCTAGATTCACCGCGACTTCGACGGTTTCGTTGAACTTGGCTGTCCCAAACTCCTTGAGTAGGGCGACCGCCTCATCAACAGGGTAAGTGTGGTTGGCATCAACCTTCTCGCGAAAGGCGCGAACGCGCTTGGATAACTTAGCCATCAGTTCACGCCCTCCGTCTCGATACCCGCCGAACGCGCGCTTCCTGCGATCGTGCGCACCGCCGCATCCATGTCGGCTGCGGTGAGATCAGGCCACTTCTGATTGGCAACCTCTTCCAATTGAGCACGGGTGACCTTGCCAACCTTTTCGGTGTTGGGGCGACCAGAACCGCTTTTAATGCCGGCGATCTTCTTCAATAAAATCGAAGCGGGGGGCGTCTTCTTGATGTAAGTAAAAGACTTGTCACTGTAAACAGTGATCACCACCGGAATGGGCAAGCCTGGCTCAACACCCTGGGTGTCGGCATTGAAAGCCTTGCAGAACTCCATGATGTTGACGCCTTTTTGACCCAGCGCAGGACCTACCGGCGGAGAGGGATTAGCCTGCCCGGCCGGGATCTGCAGCTTAATGTAGCCGTCGATCTTCTTTGCCATGTTGTCGTCTCCCGGGTTCAAACGCCTTTGTGTCAGCGACCAACAGTCGCACACGCGGGCTCCCCGTCCTCGCCACCTGAGTGGCTGTGTTACTGGGGCAGGCCAAGACCCGCCCCACCCTCATCAGGCCTTTTCGACCTGACCAAACTCCAATTCTACGGGCGTGGAGCGCCCGAAGATCAGCACCGCCACATTGAGGCGGCTTTTTTCATAATTTACATCCTCAACGACACCATTGAAGTCGTTGAATGGGCCATCGATGACGCGGACCATCTCTCCGGGCTCGAAGACGGTCTTCGGCTTGGGCTGATCCACGCCCGCCTCGACGCGTTGCAGAATCGTATTGGCCTCTGCATCGGTGATCGGCGAGGGCTTGTCGGCCTTGCCCCCAATAAAACCGAGCACTCTGGGGGTTTCTTTGACCAGGTGCCAGGTATCATCATCTAACTCCATCTGCACAAGCACATAGCCCGGGAAAAACTTCCGCTCGCTTTTGCGCTTCTGGCCACCCTTCATTTCGATCACTTCCTCGGTGGGAACAATGATCTCGCCAAACCGATCCGCCATACCCAGACGCTCGACCCGCTCTTGTATCGCCGTAGCAACCTTCTTCTCGTATTGAGAGTAGGCATGCACGACGTACCATTTCAAAGCCATGTTCCTTCCCTCAACCCAATATCAGTGATGCGAGCCAGCCCAGCACGCTATCGAGGCCCCATAAAATAAGACCCGTTATGATCACAAACACAAACACGATCAGGGTGGTTTGCGTCGTTTCCTGCCGGGTCGGCCATACCACCTTACGGATCTCAGTACGCGATCCTTTGACCAAAGTCAGAAAGTCGCCGCCCTTCTGCGTGAGCGAGGCTACCCAGCCTGCAACCAATGCAAGCGCCAGGAGCGCGAGCACCCGATACAGGATCGGCTGGTCACCGTAGTAGCTATTGCCGTACACACCGCCGGCCACCAGCGCCAATACGACAACCCACTTTAGCGAATCAAGCCTGCTGACTGCGGCTTCACTCATGCTTACTCTCCACGCGGCGACAAATTTCGTCTATCGCCAACCCTGTTAACCACCCCGCTCCCATGGGAGCAAAGGTGGCAGGCCAGGAGGGAATCGAACCCCCAACCTGCGGATTTGGAATCCGCTGCTCTGCCAATTGAGCTACTGGCCTTCCACT
>WTHO01000209.1 GCA_011523115.1 Halieaceae bacterium
TGCGCCGGAAAATCGGCCTCGATCAGAAACGGCTCGCTGGCCCTGAGGATACGAGTCGGCGTGGTCGGCCGCCCGTGGGGATCATGAAAGGTCTCCCAACCCAAATCTTGGGGACGGATGTGCGCAGTCATATAGCTGCCTCCTTGGCGTCTCGAGCTTCCAAAGACTGCTGATAATAGCCCTGCAGATAGTCCAGTAGACCGTCCCCGATGATCTCGATGAGCAGACCCGCCGGATCCTGAAAGTACCCTTGTGGATCACCGGGCGCGCCGAGTACGCGCTGATATCCACGCGCCTCAAATTGCCTGCAAACGGCCTCCGAGTCTGAACTATGAAAACACATATGATGCTGAATGAGGTCTTCAGTGGTCACCCAAGGCGTATCGGGCACGGCCTCGATCAGTTCAAAATTCGCCTGCCCATTGCTCGCATGAGCGATGCGCAACGGGATATTGACCGGCTTACCGAAGATTATGAGCGACCAGTCCTCCCGCTCGACGCCGACCCAGCGGACGTTCAGCGCCTCACTGAGCCGCGCCTTCGCGGCATCAATATCCCGACAGACTAGCCCGGTATGAACGAGCTGTAATCCCTCTATGTTCTCCCGCTGCACCGTCATTGACCTCGCTGCTTATGCTGGATTGGCGTGAACAATCCCTGCATCATGGAATCTGTCAACCACCCTGCTTTTATCCCACGCACTGTGGCGCGGATATCGAGGGAACGCAATATGAGCGAACGACTACTGGCTCTGGCTTCGGGCGTACACGACGGTAACCCGCCCGAGGTATCGCCCCCGGATATGGTGCGCATCGCAGCCGATGCCGGCTACAACAGCGTCGGTCTGTGGGTCGCGCCGGGAGACAACTGGCACCACAACACCGCCGGCGAAGTCGCTGCGGCCCTTCACGAGACAGGTCTGATTGCCATCGATGTCGAGGTCATATGGTTACAGCCGGGTGGCAAGCCCGATCCACTGCACCACCAGATCATCGCCTTGGGCGGCGAGGTGGGCGCCAAAAACTGCCTGATCGTCAGCTCAGAGCCCGACCGCGAGGTGACCAAACATCTTTACGAAGACCTGTGTATTCATGCGGAGCGCGCCGGGATGAGAGCCTGTCTCGAATATATGGCGATCACCGAGGTCAAAACCCTCGATGACGCCCTCGACGTGGTGAATGCGGTGGATCACCCAGCCGGGGGGATTCTGGTGGACCCTTTTCACCACGAGCGTGTCGGACATGAACCCGAGAAAATCCGGGAGATACCGGAGCGGTGGTTAAGTTACGCCCAACTGTGCGACATGCCCGAGCGTGGTGTCATCACTGATGCTGATGCGTATTTCGCTGACGCCATTGATGGCCGCCTTGCGCCGGGCGAGGGCAGCGTACCCGTAGCGGCGATGACCAGAGCCCTGCCCGCCGACCTGCCGATCAGTCTCGAAATTCGTTCGCGATACTACCGCGAGCGCTACCCCGACCATGTGGAACGCGCCAGAGTCATTCTGGAGCGCACCCGGGCCTTTTTCGCTGATCTGACTGCAGATACGGACACCGAATAAGTGGCGTCGCTGACGCCTTTTCAACAGGCCATCAAGCGTCTCTCAGACGGCGAAGTTGATGACGCGCGCCAGGCGCTCGTGGCGATATGGCAGGGCGGCGGCCGAGATGCCGGTCAGGCCGCGCGTTTTATCGCTCACATCGCAAAGAACGAGCGCCGTTTCAGCGACGCCATCCACATGCTCGAGTCATCGCTTGAGACGCTGGGCAAGGATGCTGCGACGCTCGCGCAACTTTCCGAGCTGTACATGGCGGTGGGCAACCATCACAAGGCCATTGAGGCGGCCACCTTATCTCTCGACGAGGCACCGGATAATGCGGTCACGGCTCTGAACCGGGCTATCTGGCAGAGCAATTATTCCGAGCACCCGCTGGAGATAAGAAAAGCGTTCGAACAGTGGTCTTCTCTTTACCTTCGCCCCGCATCCAGTAATACACCGCTGCTGACTGCCGCCCAGCGAGGCACCGCCGGAGCCCGGCCCCTTCGGGTGGGCTATATGTCGGGGGATTTAGGCAATCATCCGGTGCGATATCTCATAGAGCCTTACCTCAGGCTGCACGACGCCTCGCAATTCGAGATCCATGCCTTCATGACCTCTGCCGAAGATGAGGTGTCGCAGTTTCTGAAGGAATGGGTCCCCCACTGGCACAACGTTGCGGCATTGGATAATGACGCCTTGCTCAGCTTCATCCGGTCATTGGAAATCGACATCCTTGTCGATCTCTCCGGTCACACGGAGGCGTCGAAGCTGGAGGTGTTCGCCGCGCGCGCCGCGCCGGTGCAAGTCACGTGGTGGGGCTTTGTTCACACGCTGGGCATCGACGAGATCGATTATCGATTAACCGACTTTGAGACCTGCCCCCCGGGTGCCGAGGCACATTACACCGAAGCGCTGTGCCGAATGGCATGCCTCACCGCCTACGCGCCGCCAGTCAATTGTGAGGATCAATACCCGCCACCCTGGCAAGGCAACGGCTACGTCACCATGATCAGCCTGAACCACACGCGCAAGCTGAGTCAGGCCGCCCTCGATTGCTGGCGCGATATCCTGATGCAGAATCC
>WTHO01000254.1 GCA_011523115.1 Halieaceae bacterium
AATGTGCACCCAGCTCAGCCACTGGCCACCGGTACCCAACCACGATTCGACACCCAGCTGATTTGCTTGCGTCATCTTTCCCAAGGCGCCACCCCGAGAGGAAAACACCACTCCCAGTCGAAGCCGCGTAACCGCTGTGCCCAGCTCTTGAGCGCATACCGCCTCATCTTCCCATTGGCGGCAAAGCTCTGCCGAAAAGCCTGCGCCAGAGGGCGCTTCTTCCGAGAAGACGCCATCTTGAGACGCGCCGTAGTAACCAATTGCACTGGCGCTGATCAGTCTCTCGGGCGGTCTGGACTGCGCACGCATCCAGTCCACCAAACGGCCAGTCAGCGCCACCCTACTCTCAAGGATTTCCTGCTTGTACGCGCGGGTCCAGCGACGGTCCGCGAGACCCGCGCCAGCGAGGTTAATCACCGCATCAACCGGGCCTTCGCATTGCGAGAGCGATGTGATGTATTCGACACAGGGCGCATCCGCAGGAGGACGGCGGGTCAGCACAGTCACGGTTGCATCCTGCTCCTTCAGAGCAGTCACGGTCGCCGCACCGATCAAACCGGTGCCGCCTGTCATCAATACGTGCATAGTTTGCCTTCTCCTGTGGATCTCAAAATCCGTGTCCCAGAACAGACGTATACGCTCCATGTGCGAAACGGTTGAAGCATTGCAGGCAGTTTTGGAATCACGCGGCCCATGGGCGGCCCTCACGGGGGCGGGCGTCAGTAGCGACTCGGGCATACCGACCTATCGAGACCACCAGGGCAACTGGTTGGGTAGCAACCCCATTCTGCATGAGGAGTTCATTCAGGACGAGGCGAAAAGGCGCAGATATTGGAGCCGATCTGCGCTGGGCTGGCCGAGAGTCGCCAGAGCGGAACCTAACGCCACCCATGCCGCGCTAACCCGGCTCGAGGCGGCAGGCACCCTGGGAGGCGTCATTACTCAGAATGTCGACAGATTGCACCAGAGGAGCGGCGGCCAAAACGTCATTGACCTTCACGGCCGCCTCGACCAGGTGCGGTGCCTTGATTGCGGTCAGATTGTGAGCCGACATCATGTTCAGCAATGGCTTGAGACACACAATGTAATACCGCCGTTAAAAGCCGCAGCGATCAGGCCAGACGGCGATGCAAGCCTGCCCGACTCTTTCATCGAACAATTCCAAGTGCCCAAGTGTCCGTACTGCAACGGGGTGTTAAAGCCTGATGTCGTTTTCTTCGGCGGAACGGTACCAAAATCCACGGTGACCCGGTGCCATGCGCTGATCGATCAATCTGAAGGCCTCCTCGTTGTGGGCAGCTCACTGTCAGTCTATTCAGGGTTTAGGTTCTGCCGCTATAGCGTTGAGCAAAACAAACCCATCGTGATTCTCAATCAGGGAAAAACGCGCGCGGATGAGCTTAGCCTGCATCGATTTAGCACCGAACCCTTCACCCTATTACAGCAATGCGCAGATCGCATGCAGCAGTCATGTCGGAGAGAATGAATGTCGGCTATTTCCATCTATTGGTTTCGTGACGATTTGAGGCTCAGCGACCTGCCGGGCTTGAAGGCAGCTGCCGAGGCGGGCCCAGTCATCCCGGTTTATATTCTGGATACTGCGCTCGGCGAGGAATGGCGCCTAGGTAGCGCTAGCCGATGGTGGCTGCACCATAGCCTTGTGGCGTTACGAGCCGCACTGGCCACGCAGGGTATTGAGCTCATCCTGAGAACGGGCGATATTGCAACGAACCTTGTGGATTTGGTCAAAGAAACCGGCGCCCAGCATATTTATTGCAGTCGGCATTACCAACCGTGGGCGGAGAGCCTTGAACTCAATGTTAGGGAAGCAGTCACCGGGGTAGGCGCCACCTTGAAGCGCTATCCGGGGACACTCCTGCACGAACCGGAGACGGTGGCCACCGGCAGCGGCACGCCCTTCAAGGTCTTTACGCCATTCTGGCGGGCCTGCAATCGTCTACATCAGCCCAGCCAGCCCACTCCCGTACCTGAACTCTTGCCATTTCAGCAGACCCTGCAGAGCGAGGACCTCGACGACTGGCAGCTGACACCGAAGTCCCCAAACTGGGCCTTTGGCTGGAATGATCTCTGGCAACCCGGAGAAATCGGTGGCCAAGCCGCGTTGGCACAGTTTCTAAGCAACCACGTGCAAAACTATAGCCACGGGCGCGACATACCTGCCGAACCCAACACTTCGAGACTGTCGCCCTACCTACGCTTTGGCAATATCTCACCCCGGCAGGTCTGGCATGCGGCTCAAGCGACCAAAATCGAGCGCCACACTGAGGCTGACGCCATTGACAAATTCCTGAGTGAGCTGGGTTGGCGTGAGTTTTGTTACCACCTGCTGTTCCACTTTCCCTCCATGCCCGATGAGGCATTCAATCCCAAGTTTTCTTTCTTTCCCTGGGCTGAGGATGCTGCGCGCCTGAAGGCATGGCAGACAGGTTTAACCGGCTACCCGATCGTGGATGCCGGCATGCGCGAGCTCTGGAAGACGGGTTTCATGCACAACCGTGTGCGCATGGTTGTCGCGTCCTTTTTAACGAAGCATCTGCTGATTAATTGGCGGGAGGGTGAGGCCTGGTTTTGGGATTGTCTGCTCGACGCCGATCT
>WTHO01000074.1 GCA_011523115.1 Halieaceae bacterium
AGCTTGGACCCGCCAGTAGGCATCATCCTGGACGGAATGTTCTTAGGCACCGTCAGCGGCGTCTTGATGCAGAACTTTGACATCGAGCGCGTTGAGATTTTGCGCGGCCCACAGGGCACGCTGTTCGGAAAAAACACAACGGGCGGTATCGTCAATATTATCCGTGGCGATGTGACGATGGATTGGGGCGGCGACTTTAGCATGGCGTTCGACGAGCACGGCCGAGAGGACATCAAGGGGGTGGTCAATGTGCCGCTCATAGAGGACACCCTGGGGATCAAGCTTTTTGGCGCACAAATTAAGAGCGACGGTTGGATGTACAACACCACGTTGCAAGAAGACGTCGGTGGCGATGACATTATCAACTACGGCTTTGCCATGAAGTGGCAGCCGACTGATAGCTTCAATTTGAAAGTCCACTACGAGCGCATGGAAGACGAGAGCGATCAGGGCGCCTATGTGAACTCCAACCGGGACACGGATTTCGCATGCCTATTGCCCTTCTTGGGAGACTGCGAACGCACCTCGAACGACACCTCGACCACCAACTCCATGAATGGCCGCAACTTCAGTGACAACAAGTACGACACAACAATTGTTACCGCCAACTGGGAGATCAACAGTGACTTGCAGTTGACGTATATCGGTGGCTTTCGCGATCAGAACGAGCAGAACATGCAGCACTTTGATGCGGGCCCCGCTGATTGGCTAGATATGAACTACTTCAACGACTGGGAGCAAACCAGTCACGAGTTGCGGCTGACAAGCTCCTTTGACGGCCCGTTCAATTTCGTAGCCGGTCTGTATTCCTTCGACGTTGACTACGTGCAGCGATGGGACGTTGGCCACTTGCATTACGTGCTCAGCTTGATCGGCGCATATCCTGGGCCCTTGGCCCCAACGTCGCTGAATAGTAATGGGCAAAACCAGGAAACAGAGTCCATCGCAGGCTTTGTTTCCATGGACTACGCCATCAATGATAGCTGGACACTGACGGTCGGTGGTCGTTACACCAAGGAGGAAAAAGACTTCATTGGCGGCAACGGCGGGGTTCCCTACAACCCTGCTGCGGGTGATCCGATCCCTCCCTTGTTTGATCCCAAGCCTTTTGCTGGTGAGTGGTCAGAGTTTACGCCTAGCGCTTCGCTTCGCTGGCAGATCAACGACGACATGATGCTATGGACTTCATATGCTGAGGGCTTCAAGAGTGGCGGTTTCTTTGGCCGGCAGGCTGACTTCAACATCGATCCGACTTTTGAACCCGAATACGTCAAGAACTATGAGCTGGGCTTTAAGAGTACTTGGCTGGATGGTCGATTGACCTTCAACCCGACTATTTTCTTGAGCGATTACGAGGAGAAGCAAGAATCAATATTGATCCCGGTCAGCCTCTCAAACGTTGCCACAGTAGTGCGTAACGCCTCAACACAGGAAATCTTCGGGGTCGAGTTGGAGATGAACTTTCAGATCACACAGAACTGGAGCCTGCGAGCTAACTACGGCTACATCGACGCAGAGTACGACAACTACTTTGCGGATATTGTTGGCGACGGCATCATCACTGACAACTCTGATTTAATTCCACGCAACACGCCGGAAAACACCTTTGGTGTGATCACGACCTATAACGCAGATATTGGCGGGGGCACGTTACAGACGAATCTGTCCTATCGCTACCGCGATACCGTTGAAATTGAAGCCAGTAATGCTGATTTCGGTCACATGGATAGCATCAACGACCTGAGCGGAAGCATCAGCTATCTTTGGTCAGACAATCGGTACCGCGTTACGGTCTATGGCAAGAATCTGACTGACGACCAGGAACTGGCTCGGGGAGCCATCGCGCCGCTCACTACTCGCGGCTGGTGGACACCGCCCCGCACCATCGGCGCGGAGTTTGCAATCTCGTTCTAATCTGAGATCAACAGTGACTAATTTAAAGGGGGCATCAGCCCCCTTTTTTATTGCACTGGGTCTAACCTGAGGTGCCACAATTTGCCGTCACTCCGAGGGCAAGAGCAGACGGACACTCCACGTGACGTTCGTGGCATGATGATTTCCATGAAACTGGGGAAGCAGTAACATGCCTAAACTTACACGCAGAAACTTCGTCAACGGTAGCGCTCTCGCGATGACTGGTGCCGGTATAGGCGGTGTCTCGCCTCTGCTTGCTGCTCAACATACTGCACCCTATCCACCTGCACTGACAGGCCTGAGAGGCAGTCACCCCGGCGCCAACACCATTGCTCACAAACGGAGCTGGCAAGGCGGTTATCAGCCGGGAATCCCCAGGGCGATCGACGAACACTACGACTTGGTCGTAGTGGGCGCGGGGCTGAGCGGCTTGGCGGCAGCGGTGTTTTATCGCCAACAGCACGGGCCAGACAAAAAAATTCTGATTCTAGATAACCACGACGACTTCGGCGGTCACGCCAGGCGCAATGAGCACGTGATCGATGGCAAAACGCTGATCACCTATGGCGGCTCGCAGACGCTCGTCGAGCCGCGTACGGCCGACCCGATCGTTCGCCAGTTATTGACTGACATCGGTGTGGATCTGCTCCGCTTTGATACGGCATTTGATCAAGGTTTTTACCGTCGACATGGTCTCAGTGC
>WTHO01000122.1 GCA_011523115.1 Halieaceae bacterium
CGGCACACCGATCGATGAGAGCGCGCTTAGCGCTCAGCCGCCGCGGGACTTGCCGGTCTGGGTTCACCTCAGCGCCCGATCAACAGCGGCACGAGAATGGCTGGAGACGAAAGCCAACCTGCCTGACGAGACCGTGGCCGATGCCCTGCTAGCCGAGGACACTCGGCCTCGCCTGCTGAGTCAGGCTGAAGGCCTCTTACTGATCTTGCGCGGCGTGAATCTAAATGCCGAGGCAGACCCCGAAGACATGGTGTCGATCCGCATCTGGATCGAGGCGAAGCGCTTCATTTCGGTGCAATTGCGTAATCTGCGCGGTGTGGAAGAGATGTGTGAACGCTTGGACACCGGCACAGGCCCTGCGGATATCGGCGATTTGGTCACCACCTTCATAGAAGGGTCAATCGCCCGACTCACACCCGTTATGGGCGACCTCGGGGATGTGATTGATGAGCTGGAGGAACGTATTCTACAAATGGACCTGAGCGGTATTCGCGAGCAAATTGTCTCGACAAGACGCAAGGCCATTATTTTCCATCGGTTCCTCGCACCGCAAAAAGACATCGTTCAGCGCCTCACCGAGTTAGAGGCTCCCTGGCTCGACGAGGCCTGCGTCAGGCGGCTACGGGAGGCCCAGAATGACATCACCCGATTCGTAGAGGATCTTCAAGCAGTGCGCGAACGTTCCCACTCAGTGCAAAGCGAGGTGGCCAATATCTTGACCGAGCGACTGAATCGCAACACCTACATGTTCTCGCTGATTGCCGCTATTTTCCTGCCGCTCAGCTTTTTGACGGGGCTGCTTGGCATCAATGTGCCAGGCATCCCGGGTGCAGATGACCCCGAGGCATTCCTTGTCTTCTGCGGCATTCTCATCGCGATTGTCGCCCTGCAGGTGGCTGTATTCAAAAAGCTCAAATGGTTTTAATGCGCACACCAGCATCTCACCACAACCTCCCCTACCAAAAGAGGCGCTAACGGAGCCCGCTAGTTATGAAAACAATATTCGCCGCCGGCATCACAGCGCTCGTCAGTATCGCGATTTTCACTCCCTGGTTAATCGGTGAACAACGCGGGACGCACACATCATCGGCTGTTGAAGCCACCTACCCACTGGCTTTTCCTGATGATTTTGACTGGGGAGTCGCGGTTGCTGCCCAGCATGTGGAGCATCAACAACCCAGTGACTGGACGGCCTTTGAGCGGCGCGTCATTGCTGAATCGAAAACCGGCACCGGTGATAAACCCGGTCAAGCCAAGCCGGGTCACATACGAGATTTGGACAAGTACTCCG
The DNA here is from genome assembly GCA_011523115.1 of Halieaceae bacterium. Classification (GTDB taxonomy): domain Bacteria; phylum Pseudomonadota; class Gammaproteobacteria; order Pseudomonadales; family Halieaceae; genus Luminiphilus. The sequence continues at coordinate 1,292 of WTHO01000122.1, forward strand.
CCGAGGTACGGCTAAAAAAAGTCGACTTCGACACCCGTTATGAAAGTGACTTCAGAGAGCTCGCAAAGCTCGGCTTGAATAGCTACCGCTTCAGTCTCTCGTGGGCCCGATTATTCCCACGCGCAGACATGACCGAACCCGACCCCGAGGGCGTGACGTTCTATCGCAACGTCATTTCCGCAGCCAAAGCCAACGGACTGAAACCACATGTGTCTCTCTTTCATTTCTCGACACCTGAATGGTTCTGGGAAGAAAAGGATGGCAAACGGGGCTGGGAACGACTTGATGCCCTGTCGCACTGGCATCGCTATGTCAGCGCAGTGTCGGCGCTCTTCGGGCAAGAGATCAACCACTGGTGCACGCTGAATGAACCGATGGTGTATGTGCTGTGGGGTTATATCGAGGGTATCTTCCCGCCACTTGAGCAACGGGCCGCGCCAGTTGATGTGGCGCCGGTTGTTGCGCAACTGCTCAGAGCCCATGCGGCTGCCTACGAAATCCTGCATCGCGATGCGGCAGCGCGCGGCCAGTCGATTTCCGTGGGACTGACTCAACACACTCGCGCCTTTGAACCCTGGCGTAACTGGCATCCGGTTGATCGGCTCGCTGCTGGTTTCGTTCAGCAGGCCTTCATCTGGGATGTCTTTGATGCCATAGAGGCTGGCACCTACTCAATGACAGACACCGACTTCTCAGCTGAGATCGAGGGCCTTGCCGGGACGCAGGATTACGTAGGCATCAATTACTACGGTCGCTTTTATGTCCAAATGGATATTGATGCCATGGCGGCAGGGCCCGTTACCCACACCCACGACCCGACGGACCCGAATGAATTGACCAGTGACTTGGGTTGGGCGCTCTACCCCATTGGCTTCAGCTCGATTCTCGAGGAGGCCTGGACGCGCTACGGCAAACCCATCCAGATTCTGGAAAACGGCATTGCGGATGCCGCGCAACCAGACACGCTACGGCAAACCTTTTTGGTCAGCCATCTGCGTGAAGTGTGGTACGCCATCAATGTGCTGGGTGTTGACATAGACGGTTACTTTCACTGGTCCCACCTTGATAACTTCGAGTGGGCGGAGGGGTTTGGTCCGCGGTTCGGGTTATTCGCCGTCGATTACAACAACAACTTCGCGCGAGCACCGCGGGACAGTGCAGGCGTCTACGCCGAAATCATTCGCCACGGCATCAGCGAGGAACTCTGGGACGCACATCGAGGACCGTTTTAGGCGGGATAACCCGCCCTCATCGACGCTCGGCAGCAAAGTCGGCGGCCTCTGCCACCGACCGGAAAAAATCTCCGGCAAAAAAAA
>WTHO01000193.1 GCA_011523115.1 Halieaceae bacterium
CCACCCCACCAAGAGGCCGGGCAATGAACCCCACCGCAAAGGTGCTGAAGGAGATGATCAACAGCACCATGGGCGGCAAATCCTGAGGGAAAAATGCCTTGGGGAAGATCACGGCAGCCGCTGTGCCATAGAGAAAAAAGTCGTACCACTCGATGCTGGTGCCAGCCAGGGAGGTCAGTGCCACGCGGCGCATATTATGTTGTTTTTGTGTGTCGATCTCTGAGCTCATGATGCGTCCTGGTATCTATGGTGAGGCCGATGATGCGGGCCTGTGCACCAACCTGATCAGAAGGTTATTTCGGCCCCAAATAATTAGAACAAACTGTTCTGGTGGAGGCTGTTATTGGTATTGCCGCCCCTGAATTTCGGGAGCATTATCCCGCCGAATCATAACCATAATACACAAGCCCGCTTGTCAGGTTGAGTAAGGAGCCGGCACCGATGAGTCGCGATCTCTCCCATTTTATTGATCTCGAAAGTCTTCCCCTAAGGTCTCCCGGTAGTGACCAGTATCAGGCCTTGGTGGCAGCTGCCAGGCAAGCGCTGGCGAGTGACGGATGCTACGTGTTGCCCGGGGCGATTCGTGACGAGGCGCTCCGCGAGATGCAAGCCGAGGCGAGGTCCATCGAAAACTTCGCTCACTACACGCGCAACAAAGTGAACGTCTACTTCTCTGAGGAGGACACCTCCCTTCCCGAGAATCACCCCCGACGGTTCATGATGGAAAGGAGCAACGGTTTCGTGTCGGGGGATCACTTTCCCGAGGACTCCAGCATCCGTGACCTTTATCAATCCGATGAGCTCAAAGCGTTCATCGCCGACTGCCTTGGCGAATCTCACATTTACCACTACGCAGACCCGATTGCCTCGCTGACGATGAACGTCAATAAACCGGGCGACCGGTTTTCATGGCACTACGACACCAACGAGTTCACCGTGACACTCCTGATTCAGGACTGTGAGCAAGGGGGCATATTTCAGTACGTCCCCAACATTCGGAACAAGGATGACGAGTGCTATGAGGACGTACAAAAGCTGTTGCTGGGCGATCATAGCCGCGTGAAGGAGATCAAGCTCCGCGAGGGAGATCTGCAAATCTTCAAGGGCCGTTACGCCCTCCATCGCGCGACAACGGCTGAGGGCTCGACAACCCGTAACCTGGTCGTCTTTACCTACACCGAGAAGGACAATGTGATTGGTGCGAGCTATCGGTCTATGGAGCTCTACGGCAAGACCCTTGATGTTCACTCAAACGCGCGTGTACGCGCAGACGCACTGGAGGACTGAGACATGCAATCTATTGGTGTGATCGGTCTCGGCAATATGGGCTCAGCGCTTGCAAAGAACCTGCTGCGCGCAGGCTTTTCTGTGGTCGCCTACGATATCCGGGAAAGCGCGATCGATGCCCTCGTGGCTGAAGGCGCACAAAAAGCCGACTCCCCTGCTCAAACCGTGGAGGCCAGCTCCGTGGTCATCAGCATGGTGTTTGGTCCCAGTGAAATCGAATCCGTTGTGCGCGGCGAGGATGGCCTCCTCACCGCAGCGTGTGCGGGCAAAACGTGGATCGATCTGACCACCAGCGATCCCACGCTCATGCGAGCACTCGGGGGAGAATTTTGTGCGGCCGGCGGCGCGGCAATCGATGCACCGGTGGCCGGCTCGCTCGATGCGGCCATCCGTGGCGACATGATTATGTTTGTCGGGGGCACAGACCAGGATATTGCCGCCGTTCAGCCAGTACTCGATGCAATCGGCGAAACCCGCAGGGTTGGCCAACACGGCAATGGCTACGTCGCCAAACTGGTGAACAACCAACTCTGGAAGATCCATGCCGCAGCCATCGGTGAGGCGATGGTTCTTGCCAAACGCGCGGGGCTCGAGCCTGATTTGTGGTGGGAAGTCATGAAGGGTGGCGCGGCCGACAGCTTTGTCATGCAGCACGATGTGCCATCGATTTTTGCGGGCCACTACGACCCCTCTTTCAGGCTGGCCCTGGCGCTCAAAGACCTCGACTTAATCCAGGATCTTGTGGCCGAGCATGGCACGCGATCTGAGTTAACCGAGGCTTGCCACGCGCGCTTTCGCGAGGCGGCGGAGCGCTATGGCTCGGACGCGGGAGAGATGACGGTCTGCAAACTCATCGAAGAAGACGCCGACGTCTCATTGCAGGTGGCCGGCGAGTGGACCGCTCCCTGGGAGGCCGCGCCGGCCTAACGCACTGATCACGCTCAATCACCGGCCGGTGCTGGCGCTCGCTTGTCGCGGTTGACCGTCACCCGCTGCATGTGGCGTCGATTGGGCAGGTAATCGCAAACCGCATAATGCTGGGTCACGCGGTTATCCCAAATCGCCACCGTGTTGTCTTCCCAACGCAGTCTTACCTGATATTCAGGTTTCCTCACCTGCTGAAATAGATACTGCAGCAACTCGTCGCTGGGGCCCTGCATGCTATGCAGAATGTGGCGCGTGAAGGATTGATTCACGTTGAGATATTTCCGCCCGGAGACCGGGTGCGTGTCGATGACGGGATGAACGGCTGAACCGACCTCTGCGAGCGCCTCATCCACCGCCTTGAGCCCGCCACGCTGATAGTAGTCATTGCGGAA
>WTHO01000006.1:0-6989 GCA_011523115.1 Halieaceae bacterium
TTGGGTCTTCAGCTTTGGGCACCGGGTGCTCACTGATCTCAAGATTCTTCGGGTTCGCGCCATCGGTTTCAGCCTCAAACACTTCACCCCTTAGCTCGGTATCCTTCGAACCGAGTTCGAAAAGCGTATTGATCGCCTCGTCGCGATGCGCCCAACAGGAGACCTGCCCCGCTCGGCTACCCGAGACCCAGGCACCCGACTTCCCCCAGTAATGGCCCAGTTGATTGCGTATAACAAAGGTGCCACTCATGTGTGTTACTGCTCCTCTTAGTAAGGTGGAAAGTCTGTGCAGTCAGCGCGGGATTAGGTGGACAGTGCCAAGATCGCTTAATCCAGCAAAAAGTCCTTGGCCTCATTAATTTTTGCTGCAAGGTAGTCACTGCCGCCGCGATCGGGGTGCAACTTTTGAATCAGTGCGCGGTGGGCCGCAATAATTTCTTCCCGGGTGGCGCCTTCTTCGAGTCCCAGGAGGGACAGCGCCTCGGCCTGCGTCAGGCCAGCGGATGCGCCACCAGGGGACTGTTCGTGACCCTCGCTCTGTCCGTCGTCGTCAGGAAAGCGCTGCTCAAAGTAACTCGCCAGCAGTTGCGCCGAGTCGGCGTCCTCCTGCTGACAAAAAGCCATGAGTTCATCAAGTTGCTGCCGGTCGAGTTCATCGAGCAACCAGTCTTTATAGGGTCCTTCAAGAATCACGCCACTGAGATCGCCACTGTCATGGTCGAGGGTCATTTTTAATATACGGGAGGCCACTTCTGACTGTTTGCCGGCGGCGGATCCTTGGCTGCGAAGGCTGCTGAGCATTGGCAGAAAGCGAACCACCCAAGGCAATACTTGTCGCGCGGCCACCAGTAAGCCGGTCAAGGCGGCGCCGATCCAGTGCATCTTGCCCATCAGCGTCAGGATAACGACGCCGACAACGGCGCTACCCAGAACGATTTGTAGATAAGCGGCACGGCGCTTGTGAGGAGGTTGCCGCTGGGCACGGCGGACCAGAATTATCAGCGCGAGCGCGACTGCAAGCAGTAAGATCATTCGTGGCACTGTGGCGTCATCCTCGGGTTACTGATACGGGTGGGTACATCTTATCGTTTTTACCCCGGGGCTATGACCTGTTTTGAAGAGCTTCCAGTAGGAGTCGCTCGCCTTCATCGCCGCCTTTTTGCAACGCTTTGATCCCGCCGCGGGCGAAGTTGGCGACGGCTCGGAGCAGCATTCTTAACCGCTCGGCACTGCCAGCATCAAAGGGAATGGTGGCGCCGCCAGAGAGTCGCGCCAATTCTTGGAATATCGCGCGCGTCTGCGCGTCGTGACCCTCTTGAAACAGGAACAGCGGGAGTTTACGAATACCGCACTGGCCTGCCAGCGACGACAGGTATTCTCGCCCTTCCTCGCAGGCATCACCGACAAACACCAGTGCTCGAACAGGCTGATTCACCGACCCCGCTTGTAGGGCGTGTGTGATAAGTCTGCCGATCTGGGTCGCACCTGCAAGACAGGTGACGCCCGCCATTTGATCAAGCAGTGCGCTCGAATGAGTCAGCCATTCTGAGGCGCGGAACTCCGCATGGCCTCTGTAATAACACAGCTGCACGGCAAGTGATGTCTCCGCTGCCGCGGCGCCGAAAAGCTCTCCATGTAAGGCTCGTGCTTGTGCCCAGGTTGGTTCCCGGCTGGCCGTCGCATCCAGAGCAAATATCAGTCTTGCCTGGCGTCTCGTAACGGTCTGGATAGCCCGCGTTTTTTGCAGGAACGCGGTGACCTCACTCGAGCGAGGTCGGTCGAGATCCTTAGGGATGGTTGATGCCTAGGAAGCGCGGGGCGCTAGCAGGCCCCGTTGGCGCAACTCGCGCAAATAGTGGCGTCGGCTGGCCAGTTCAGAGACGACGGAATCCAGCGCCTCCTGGTCCAATGTCAGGCGGTCGCTGCCACGATCGTCCAGGACCAGCTCTATGAGTTTTCTACTGGAGAAGTCGCGCGCATTAAAAGGTTCACGTTTAATCTGTGTCATATTTTCCTCCCCCGCCACCTGCGTTCGCAGGTTTTCCAATCGGGCGGCCGCTTGGTAGCGACCTCATGTCCCGGGCGGTGATTACTGTCCGTTATCAAAATAGCCGGCTATTATTACAAAAATAGGTACGTAGACGCCACTGTGTGGTTTTGGAGGACAAAATGGGTTGGATGAACATGGCCCGCGGGCCCGCGATGCCTGAAGCCGGCGCCGCTCTGCCGGGGCGAGACCAGGCGATGCCTGTCCCAGACCGGCATGCCGTACTGGGTTCACCGTTGTTGCCTCCCTATCCTGAAAACACGCGGCAAGCGCTTTTTGGGATGGGCTGCTTCTGGGGCGTGGAGCGGCTGTTTTGGCAGTTAGAAGGGGTTTACACCACGGCTGTGGGTTACGCCGCAGGTTTGACACCCAACCCGACCTATCGGGAGGTTTGCACCGGGCAGACGGGCCACAACGAGGTAGTGCGCGTTGTGTATGACCCGCATCAGGTGAGCTATGACGCTTTACTGACGGCATTCTGGGAGAACCATGACCCCACCCAAGGTATGCGCCAGGGGAACGACGTCGGTACCCAATATCGGTCCGGCATCTATTACAGCGATGACGCACAACATGAAGCAGCGTTGGCGAGCTTAGAGGCCTTTCAACCGCGCTTGACCGCCGCGGGCTTTGGCGTCATCACAACGGAAGTACTCCCCGCGCCAGAGTTTTACTTCGCCGAGGACTATCATCAGCAGTACTTGCACAAGAATCCCATGGGTTACTGCGGCATGGGTGGTACTGGCGTGGTTTGCTCAGTGGGTGCGGGGGTGTAGTCAGACTCTGATCGCGGCAAGGGTTTGCGCCAAAGCCGCAGTGACCGCCGTGTCGACACTCAGTGTTCTGTCACCGAGGTGAACAGGTAGTGCGCCGACCGAAGTCGCTAACTCCAGCTCAAATGGGACGAACCCTCCCTCTGGCCCCAACATGATAATACCCTCTGCTCGCTGGTCCCCGAGGCCCATCTCTGAGCCGGGATGGGCGATCCAGCAGCCCCGATCTGTGACCATTTCGGGTAATTGATCCTCCACGAAAGGTCTGAAGCGGCGGTGCAAGTGAACGGCAGGTAATTGCGTATCGCCGGCCCTCTCGAGTCCTGCCGAAAGCGCTCGCTGTATGCGATCGGCTGTCAAAAGCGGAGTCTGCCAAAAACTTTTTTCCACTCGCGCAGAATGAATGAGATGAACGTTGTTTACCCCCATTTCGGCGACTGTGCGCAGCACCCGGCGCAGCATCTTCGGTCGCGGCAGTGCCAGCACAAGATCGCAGGGGTGCCGCGGCAGGGCAGTCTGGTTCAAACTGACATTCAGCCGCGCTTCGCTCTCGTTGATGTGAATAACCTTGCCCGCGCCGCGGCCACCGTTTAGCAAACCCACTCGAAAGGAATCGCCGATTTGGGCTCTCAGCACCTCGCGTAAGTGCTGATGGCGTCTGCCGGTGAGCAGCACAGTGTCGTCGCTCAGCCAATCTGATGGTTCAAGCAAAATGATATTCACCGGCTGTACCCAGTCTCAGGATACCCAGAGATCATAGTCATCCGCCGCGGTGATCTCTGCTTCAACCCAGTCTCCGGGATGAAATTCGTGGCTGCCGGGCAGGTGCACAACACCGTCTATCTCGGGCGCGTCAGCGGACGTTCTACCGACGCAACCAGCCTCAGTGACGGAATCGATCAAAATGGTTTGCGTGGAGCCGACTTTCGCCTGCAGTTTGGAGGCGCTGATCGACTGTTGCAGCGACATAAACTGCTCCCAGCGCCGTTGCTTGAGTTCCTCCGGTACGGGGTCCGGTAACTGGTTTGCAGCCGCGCCCTTAACCGGTGAATATTGAAAGCATCCCACTCGATCCAGCTTTGCTTCGTCAATAAAGGCCAGCAATTCTTCAAACTCTGCGTCGGTCTCGCCCGGATATCCGACGATAAAGGTCGAGCGTATGGTCAGTTCAGGACAGATGTCTCGCCATCGGGCGATGCGATCCAAGGTTTTTTCGGAGGCTGCTGGCCGCTTCATCCGCTGTAATACGCTACTCGCGCCATGCTGAAGCGGCATATCGATATAGGGGAGCAGCTTACCCTGCGCCATCATGGGAATGAGCGCATCAACGTGAGGGTAGGGGTATACGTAGTGAAAACGGACCCAAATACCCATCTCGGAGAGAGCTGAAGCCAGTGCCTCGAGGTTGCTTTTAAGCGGTCTGCCTTGCCAGAAGTCAGTCTTATACTTCAGATCGACGCCATAGGCACTGGTATCCTGTGAGACGACGAGCAACTCTCTGACACCCGCCCTGACCAATCCCTCCGCTTCATCCATGACTGAACCAATCGGCCGACTCACCAGATCGCCCCGAATGCTGGGTATGATGCAGAAACGGCAGCGGTGGTTGCATCCCTCACTAATCTTCAAATAGGCGTAGTGACGAGGGGTGAGCTTCACGCCTTGTGCGGGGATCAAATCGATCAAGGGGTCAGGCCGGTGATTGTTTGGCAGTACCTCTCTGACTGTGGCGAGCACCTCCTCATACGCTGCCGGCCCGCTGACCCCCATTACTTTAGGGTGTCGAGCTAGGATGGTTTTCGCATCTTCGCCTCGCCCCATGCAGCCCGTTACCAGCACCCGACCATTTTCCTGAATTGCCTCGCCGATCGCTTCCAGGCTCTCCTCTTTGGCCGCATCAATAAAACCACAGGTGTTGACGATCACGACGCCGGCATCTTCATAGTGCGGCGTGATCTCATATCCCTCTGTCCGCAGCTGGGTGAGAATTCTCTCGGAGTCGACCAATGCCTTCGGGCAGCCCAGCGAGATAAAGCCCACCTTTGCCGCAGTGCTAGCGAGTGTGTTGGCATGGTCCATTGCGTCAGGCCTTTAGTGAACTATCAGAGCTGTGTGTGCGAATGCGTAGCTCCTCACGGAGCAGATTCAGTAGCTCCAGCGTTTCTTCTCTGCTGAGGAAGTCCCCAACGCGAGTCTCAGAAAGGCGGTCGTGCACAGACAGTTCAGGCCCCTGCCAGTGATGAGACTCGGGCACCACCCGCAGTGCGGACTGCTGTCGTTCAAAGCACCACCGGCGCTTGGGCACGAAGTAACCCTTGTCGACGGTAATCAAATCTTCAGTCAGCCTGATCACGTGACGGTACTCCAGTTTCCAATTAACCCAATACAGTGCGCCACCGAGTGCTGTCAGTTCGAGGCCGGCGAGTGGCAGTATGGGCCAGGCGCCCAATAATGCGAAGGCAATTCCCGCGCCGAGCGATGGCACGGCCAGCGCGCCCAGTAACCAGAGGTTATGGCGCCAGCTTGAGGAGTGGTTGGGTTTGGCAATGATGACCTTCTCCCCATCCACTTGATCCATCGATACCACGGTGTGCTCCGAGAGTCGAATGGGCCATGGTAATCCATCTCCCTACAGAGTCGGAACGGCTATTGGGTGGCCTCACGCATCCATCGCAAATGTCGATGGCGCGGGCGAATAGCCGCTAAGGACGTGTCCGGATCTGGGATGCCGGAAGCGAAGGCTCGTGGCGTGAAGGAGCAGTCGCGGTGCGGCCTGCAGCGCCGCCTCAGGTGCATAGAAATCGCAGCCTAAAATGGGGTGACCAATCTCGTTCATGTGGACGCGTAATTGGTGGGATCGGCCGGTTATGGGTGTCAATTCGAGCAGAGAACTTCGCTCAGTGCGGCTCAGAACCCGCCATCGGGTGACAGCAGATTTTCCCGTCAGGTGACATACTTTTTGTCTCGGCCGGTTTGGCCAGTCAGCAGTAAGTGGGAGGTCGACAACGCCCCAATCGTCTTTGACGCGGCCGGCAACGCGGGCGACATAGGTTTTTTCGATCAGACGATCCTGAAACTGACGTGCGAGGCTTGAGAGAGCGCTGCGGTGCCTCGGCACAACCATAATGCCCGAGGTGTCGAGATCCAGCCGGTGCACCGCATTGACCCCTGGGTAGCGTTTGGACAGCCGCAGCAGGAGACAATCGTGATTGAGTGGATGCCTGCCGGGCACGCTGAGCAATAGCGTCGGCTTGTCAACGATCAGCAAATCCTGATCGCGGTACAGTAATCGGATATTTTCCCTGGAGTGCGGGACCAAATAGGGGGGCGCGTCCTCCTCCCCGGAGTCTGTGATGCTGGCAGGCACGTCGGTCAAAGTGACTTCAATGCGGCAAGGTAGCGATGGATAGTCTCCGGTATGCCCCATCGTAGCGCGTCAATCGTGAAGGCGTGTCCGATGGAGACCTCCAGCAGGTTTGGGATATCAAAATCGACCAGATTCGACAGGTTCAGATCGTGGCCAGCATTGATACCCAGACCTTGTTCCGTTGCAGCGCGGGCGGCTTCCTGAAATTCGAAGAGTGTCGACGCATGATCACCCCTCTCGTGCGCCCGGGCGTAGCGCTCCGTATAAAGCTCAATCCGGTCCGCTCCCAGAGCGGGGATCATTTCGATTTGTCTCGGGTCCGGGTCCATGAACAGACTCACTCGGCAGCCCCACGTTTTCAGCTGCTCGATGACGGGTAACAGCTTGTCGCCGTCCCGCGTGATGTCAAATCCGTGGTCTGAGGTAAGTTGGTCGTCAGCGTCGGGTACCAGCGTCACCTGCGCCGGGCGGACAGCCTCAACCAGAGACATGAAGCCGGGGTAGTCTGTTACTCCCTGGCGCCCGGATCGCTGCGCTTCAGCAAACGGGTTCCCTTCAATATTCAGCTCCGCCGGTGCTCCCGAGCCCGATTGGGAGAGCGCCGCATTGCCCAGAGCAATGCAGTCGTCGCCACGAATATGTCGTTGGTCTGGGCGTGGGTGAACGGTGATGCCGTGGGCCCCCGCTTGAAGCGCCGCGGCGGCGAATTCGCAGGGGTCAGGGTGACGGGTATCTCTGGAGTTCCTGATCAGCGCGATTTTGTTGAGGTTAATACTAAGTTGTATCACGGTGCTTCATCACG
>WTHO01000006.1:7089-33727 GCA_011523115.1 Halieaceae bacterium
ATCAGGGTGTCGCTCACCGTGCCACACGTTGCACAGACAGAATGATGATGGGCTTGACGGGCACATCCTGAAAAACATTCGGCCCTCTGGTGGTCATGGCTTGCGCCGCACCTGTACCGGAGAGCGCAATGATGTCCACCACTTGCATGCCATCGAGTACCTCTCCAAATACGGTATAGCCGTCTTTCCCGGGTGACCAGTCGAGACGGAGGTTGCTGCGCTGGTTGATAAAAAACTGCGCGGTGGCCGAGTCGGGGTCGTTGGTTCTCGCCATCGCCAGCGTGCCTCGGGTGTTATGCAGCTTGTTTTTGGATTCGTTGACGATGGGTTCCCTGGTGGGCTTCTCCTCAAGTGCCTCGGTAAAACCCCCTCCCTGAATCATAAAATTGGGAATAACGCGATGAAATACGGTGCCGTCATAGTGCCCCTCATCCACGTAGCTGAGAAAATTCTCAACCGTGACGGGAGACTTATCGGCGAACAGCTCGATGGTGATATCGCCATCGGTAGTTTTCATCAGCACAATGGGGTTGCCTGTTTCCTCGCTCAATGCCCCCATCGCTCCTAAGAGCATTGACGCAGCGAAAAGCCCTTTCCATACAATGCGAAAAAAGTTCAATATTGTCGTCATGTTGATTTCCTCGGTTACGACCATCCATCCTGGCGTTTCTTGCTGGGCCAAAGCCGCGGTGTGACCACTGCCAAAATGACGCCGAGCAAGACAGCGAGCGCGCCATCCAGAATCTGGTTGTTGGCAATCCGTTCGCGAAGGCGCACGTTCTCCAGGCGCAGCAGGTCGGCATCAGAGCGCTCAGACTCAACTTCCGCCACCAATTGTTGATTCAACGCGTCAAGGTCCAGCGCTGCCGCCGAGACGCGTTTGACCTCGGTTAGCTCGTTCGTTGTCGCTTCCAGTTCGGATCTCAGCGTCAATATTGTGTCATCCGCTTCATCAGCCGCAGATGAGCGCTGATTCAGCTGGCTGACGACCCGGTCGCGCTCACTGCGCAATTGTTCTACCTCGAGCTTCAGCTCGTTCATCAGCAAGCTGGCTGGCGGTTCCGCCTGGAGGAATTGGGATGGCATCCAACCTCTAGTGCCTGCCCGTGTTTCAATTTCAGCCCATTTTCCGTCTTCGCTCTCGCCAAACACCATTAGCGCCGTGCCAGATGGAAGACCGCTGTTCACAATTCGAAAATCTGAGCCCGCGCCGCTGCGGACCGGCACCAACACTCTGTCACTCACGTACCGGGTGTCTTGCCCGTAGGCCATCGGCGTCGCGACAGCCGCGCAATAGCTCGAGACCACGAGAAGGGCGAGCCGGCCATAGTTTGGTAGGAGTTTCATTGAGAGCCCTCGGGTTGCTCGCCGTCGTCTTTCACATGCGGCGCGACGATGGCAACAGTCAGCAGCATCAGCGCCAAGGTAAAGCCAATGCTCGAATATAGCTTGTATGACACCCAAACGGCTTCTTCGAAGCGATAGGCGACGAAAAGGTTCAACGCACCCACCAGCGCGAAATTGCCTATCCAGAGCACATTGAGTCGCGTCCAGATCGGTCGGGGCAGCGAGAGTTGACTCCCGAGCACTCGCTCAAGAACAGTGCGCTTACCGATAAATTGGGATCCGAGGAATACCGCAGCGAGTACCCAGTTGAATACGGTGGGTTTCCACTGTATGAATCGTTGATCTCTCAGAATCAAGGTAGCCGCGCCAAAGAGCAGCACTGCCAAGGTCATCCACATCAAACGCTTGTCGTTTCGTTTTTCCAGGAGTGATGAGATGAGCCAGGTCAACGCTGTGCTGATCATCAGTACCGCCGTGGCGCTAAAGATGCCGTCGAAGGTATGAGACCAACCGCCGACGGTCAGCGTGTCACCATCCATCTGATAGGCGCCAAAAAACAGCACCAGCGGTAGCAATTCCAAAAGCTGCTTCATTAATGACCTAATTCTGTGCCGTGTTCTGTATCGTGGCGCTCGCCATCTTACTGTGTATGGTAGACAATCCGCGCAACCTTCCCAGCCGAAGCGGTGCGTCCTCCGCGTCGGCCCGCAGTGTAGAGATTGCCTTGATTGACTTCCACACTCATTCTTCCGCCTCTGACGGTGTTCTGAGTCCTCATGCTTTACTGAATCGCGCCGCGCGCGAGGGTGTCAGACGCCTCGCTATTACAGATCACGATACGATTAATGGATACCTGTCTCTGCGAGGAACTGCCCTCAGCGATTCAATGCCCGACGGGGTCCTCGCGGAGTGCCAGTTGGTCAGTGGGGCGGAATTCTCATGCCAGTGGGGGCGCCTCGGTATTCACATTGTTGCTCTGGGTTTTGATCCCGACACGCCCAACTTACGCAAACACCTCGCGAGACTGGACACTGCTCGGTCTGAGCGCGCGGTTCAGATTGCGCAGCGATTGGAGCGCGCGGGCATGCCGGGTGGCTTGGCGGGCGCGCGTGGACTGGCCGATGGTGCTCAGATTGGTCGCCCCCACTTCGCCCGTTGGATGGTAGAGGCAGGGCATATCGCTAGCGAGGAGCTTGCCTTCAAGCGGTTTCTTGGGCGCGGCAAAGCAGGTGATATCGCAGTGTTGTGGCCTTCACTGGGAGAGACTGTGACCGCAATTTGCGATTCGGGTGGCATCGCGGTGCTCGCGCATCCACTGGAATACAAGATGACGGCAACTCGACTCAGGGCACTGACGGATGCTTTCTGCGAGGCGGGTGGCAAGGCGATTGAGGTGATCAACGGACGGTCGCGCCCCGATGACCAGGCGCTGTTGTGGCGCATCGCAGATCAACGGCATTTGCACGTCTCTGTCGGTTCAGACTTCCATCGAGACTCTACCTACGGCGCCCGTCTGGGAGTTGAGGTGACGGGAATCCCCAATGGCCGTGGGGTGTGGGAGAGCTTGTGAGCCAGTTCTTTGCTATTCATCCCGAGACGCCCCAGGCGCGCCTTATTCAACAGGCGGTGGGCATTATTCAGCGCGGCGGTGTGGTGGTCTATCCAACGGACTCCGCCTATGCGCTGGGGTGTCAGTTGGGCGATAAAAAAGCGATGGAGCGAATCAGGCGGATTCGTTCGCTCAGGGAGGATCACAACTTCACATTGGTCTGCCGTGATTTGTCTGAGCTGGGTACCTATGCTCGAGTCGACAACACGGCATACCGACTATTGCGGCATGCGACGCCCGGCCCCTACACATTTGTTCTTGAAGCAACCCGCGACGTGCCGAGACGGCTGGTGCAACCGAAGCGCAAGACTATCGGCCTGCGGGTGCCTGATCATCCGATACCACAGGCCCTGCTGGCGGCGTTAGACGAACCGCTCATCAGCGCGACACTTGCATTGCCTGAGGACGAGTACCCGCTGACCGATCCCTACGACATTCGAGACCGCCTCGAGCATGAAGTCGATCTGGTGATCGATGGCGGTTTTTGTGGGCTTGAGGCCACGAGTGTGGTCGATCTGACTGAAGCTACCCCCAGAATTTTGAGGGTTGGTGTGGGCGATGTCAGCGACTTTGAAGTTGCGTGAAGGTATAATCCGACCGTGAGCGAGCCCGATGAAACAACCCCGCAGCAAGGCCCCGTAACCGCTGTAGAACCGGCACCCCCGCCGCCTCTGAGGCCCGAGCAGTCAGAGATGCCCTTTGCAATGGTTCGGGGCGAGGCGGTGACTGAATTGCCCAAGGATCTGTATATCCCGCCTCAGGCACTGGAAGTTTTCCTGGACGCCTTTGAGGGGCCGTTGGATCTGCTTCTGTACCTCATTCGCCGACAGAATCTGGATATTCTTGACATCGACGTGGCAAATATCACCGAGCAGTACATGCGTTACGTCGAGCTGATGGACGCTATGCAGTTCGAGCTAGCGGCGGAGTACCTGCTCATGGCGGCGATGTTGGCCGAGATCAAGTCGCGTATGTTACTGCCTCGCTCTGGTGACACCGAGGAGGAGGAAGAGGACCCGCGCGCCAATCTGGTACGTCGGCTTCAGGAGTACGAGCGATTTAAGAAAGCTGCGGAGGATCTAGAGGCGATCCCCAGACTCGAACGCGAACTCTGGCAGGCCTCCGCCGCCCCGCCAGACTTGCACCTGGAACGGCCGCTGCCTGACGTGGATATGCGAGAGGTGTTGCTGGCGCTCGGGGAGGTGCTCAGGCGCGCGGAGATGTACGCCAGCCATCAAGTTCAGCTGGAATCGCTGTCGACGCGGGAGCGTATGTCTCAAGTCCTCGAAACCTTGAGAAGCGGCAGTTTCGTGCCATTTGTCACGCTGTTCACACCAGAGGAGGGCCGTCTTGGTGTCGTGGTGACCTTTTTGGCGCTGATGGAACTCATGAAGGAATCCCTGATTGAGATCGTCCAAACCGAGGGCTTTGGCCCTATCCACGTCAAAGCTAAATCGGAGTAATCATGGAAGCGGGATTGGTACAGATTCTGGAAGGAGCCTTGCTGGCAGCCGGAGAGCCTTTATCTGTGCAACGGATGGCGTTGCTATTTGAGGAGAACGAGCGCCCTTCCAAGGATGATATTCGCGCTGCCATCAAGACAGTGGAAGAGCGTTGCGAGGACCGCGGCTATGAGTTGGTTCAGGTCGCTTCGGGATATCGATTCCAGGTCAGACAGAACCTGTCAACATGGGTGGGTCGGTTGTGGCAGGAGCGGCCAGCCCGGTACTCACGGGCCTTGATGGAAACGCTCTCACTGATTGCCTACCGGCAACCTATTACGCGGGGTGAAATCGAAGAAATCAGAGGCGTTGCGGTGAGCACCAATATCATCAAAACCCTGCTCGAGCGGGAGTGGGTGCGGGTGGTGGGGCATCGAGACGTGCCAGGCCGTCCGGCAATGTATGCGACGACCCGTCAGTTTCTTGATTACTTTAATTTGAAGTCATTGGACCAGCTTCCGCCGCTGGCGGAGATCAAGGAGCTTGACAACCTGTCTGGTGAATTGGCACTGGAATCACCTCCAGCGGGTGATGAATCTGCCGACGAGGAAAGCGCAAACCCTGCCCAGAGCGCTGAGAGCGCCGAAACAGAAGCTACCAGTACCACTCGACTGGACGCGCAACAGCAGGGCGGTGACAACGCTGAACAGGAGCAAAGCGGGGATGAAGACCAAGCACCCGGCTCCGATTGAGGGCGACTCGCCAGATTCTCACGACAAGGGAGAGAAGCTGCAGAAAGTGCTTGCGAATCTGGGCTGGGGTTCGCGGCGTGAAATGGAACGCTGGATAGAGGAGGGCCGGGTTACCCTGGATGGCACGATGGCGCGTCTTGGTGATCGCGTGCGTCCCGGCCAGAAGGTGCGTCTGGATGGAAAAGCCGTCGATGTAGCCGAGGCGGATCAGGTGCGCGTCTTGCTCTACCATAAACCGGTCAGGGAGGTCTGCTCGCGCAAAGACCCAGAGGGTCGAAAGACGGTTTTTGAGCGACTGCCGAAACTCAAAAGTGGCCGTTGGATTTCCGTTGGGCGACTGGACTTTAATACCTCCGGCGTGCTCCTCTTTACGACTGATGGTGGTTTGGCCAATGCGCTGATGCACCCCTCCAATGCCATAGAGCGAGAATATCTAGTCCGCGTGATGGGCAGCGTGGACGAGTCGATGACGGAGAGATTGCAACGAGGCGTGGAACTCGACGATGGGCCGGCTCGATTCTCTGACATTCAGGAAGGGGGAGGCGAGGGAATTAATCGTTTCTTCTATGTGGTCTTGATGGAGGGCCGAAATCGCGAAGTCCGACGCTTGTGGGAGTCACAGGGAGTGACCGTGTCTCGTTTGAAACGAGTGCGCTACGGAGATGTCTTTCTTCCATCGAAGTTAAAGAAAGGTCAGTGGCTGGAGTTGCCGCAGCGCGACGTGGACGTGATATACCAAATGGCGGGATTGCCCAACCGTGAGGTCGCGCCGTTGTCTAGAAAAGAGCAAGAGCGACGCGAGCGCTATGCCAAGAAGGGTCAGCGCGCAGCGGGCCGCCGCAGCAGACGGCAAGTGTGATCATGCTTGCGCACTGAGTGCCTGACCATGTATCTCTCGACTGGCGTCGCTCATCAGGTAAATCCACGCCTGAGTGAGCTCTGAGGCCGCCGGGTTGGTATCAGGGGGCTCTCCAGGATACGCCGCGCGGCGCATTGAGGTGTTGACCGCGCCGGGATTTAAGCTGTTTACCCTGATATTGCTTGTGGCAGCCAGTTCATCGGCCAGCACCTGCATGAACCCCTCGGTGGCAAATTTTGAGACGGCGTATGCCCCCCAGTAGGCCTTGCCTCTGCGACCTACCCCTGAGCTAGTCAGCACAACCGAGGCAGAAGGGGCCGCCTCCAGCAGGGGCATGAGCGCACGAGTCAGCAAAAAAATGGCGTTGATGTTGATCTGCATCACCTCGTGCCAGCTTTGCACTGAGGTTTGGGCAAGCGCTTTTCGCTCGCCCAGAATACTGGCGTTATGGATCAGTCCGTCGAGGCGCACCCCAGCCGCCTGCAGTTCCTCAGACAGTGCCTCGTAAGGCGAGGCATCCAGGTGCGCGAGATCGAGAGGGATGATGCCCGGCTGCGTGGCCGATCCCGAGACGATCTCATCGTAGAGCCCTTCCAATGCGGTTTCGTCGCGACCTTGAATCAGTACCTCTGCACCATGGTCTGCGCATGCCAGCGCCACAGCGCGCCCGATACCACGTGTGGCACCGGTAATGAGAATCGTTTTACCGGCCAACTCGTTTGGAGCAGATACCCAGTCGCTGGGAGAGAATGTCACGATATTGTCCCCTCGATCAGTTCGGCCAGTTCCTCGCTACTTTTGACTACCGCATCAGCATGCCATGCATGGGCAGACTCGCCTTGGGCCAGGTAGCCATAGGCGGCCGCGATGGTCCGGCAGCCGGCGGCTTTGCCCGCCTCAATATCCCGCAGATGGTCCCCGACAAACAGCGTCTCGCTCGGGTCGCAGTTCAGTTGATGGCAGGCGAGGGTGACGGCTTCCGGATGGGGTTTGGCGTGCGTAACATGATCGGGCGTCACAATCGCGCCTGCCACCGGCACAAACCCCATTTTGTCCATTAGAGGCAAGGCAAAGCGCGCCAATTTATTCGTGACCACGCCCCAGGGGATACCCGACTTTCCCAACACCCCAACTAACTCTGGCAGGCCGGGATAAGGGGTGCTCCGGTGGCCCAGCTTCTCCTCATAGAGCGCAAGAAAACGGCCACGCCAGTGTTCTAACTCGGGATCGTCGACGCCGATTTCCATCGCAGACTGCACCATGCCTACAGCGCCCTGAGAAACACTGTGCCGGATAATGTCTGAAGATATGGGTGGCAGACCTGCCTCTGTCCGCAACGTGTGCCCAATTTCGATGAATTCGGGCGCGGTATCAATCAGCGTTCCGTCGAGGTCAAACAGCACCGCCTTCGGGCGGAGCATCGTCACGGTTTTTTTGCTCTGATCAGGTAATTCACCGATACATCGTCCGGTGTCAGTCGATACCGCTTGGTCAACGGATTGTAGGTCATGCCCATCATTTCCTGCATGTCCAAGCCGGCCTCGCGAATCCAGCGAGCCAGTTCTGATGGCTTGATGAATTTATCGTATTCGTGTGTGCCCCTTGGCAGCAGATTCAAAATGTACTCTGCTCCCACAATGGCGAACAGGAAGGATTTTGGGTTGCGATTAATTGTCGAAAAGAAAAGATCTCCCCCCGACCTGCACAGGTCCGCACAGGCCTGAATCACAGTCGAGGGATCCGGCACATGCTCCAACATTTCGAGGCAGGTAACGATCTCGAACTCGCCTGCGCGACGCTCTGCCATAGACTCTGCAGTGCTCTGCTGGTAATCCACAGTGACGCCGCTCTCCAGTTGATGAAGCCGCGCGACTGACAGTGGCGCCTCGCCCATATCGATACCCGTCACCAGTGCACCCCGATGCGCGAGCGCTTCGCAGAGCAGGCCACCGCCACAACCCACATCCAACACGCTCTTGTGCTTCACGTTTGCGTGTTGGTCAATCCATCCAGCCCGAAGTGGGTTGATGTCGTGCAGGGGCTTGAATTCGCTATGAGGATCCCACCAGCGCGAGGCGAGCTTCTCGAATTTGGCAATCTCACTCAAATCGACGTTTTCGTCAGTCTGCATGTGATTAGTGCTCCAGAGTCTGTTTATACGCGGCCAGCTTTTCGGCCCAGTGGCTTGCCCGGTTCGTCAGGTCAGAGGAGTCGAGGGTCTGCAACTGCCTGTTGCGCACCACTGCCTGGCCTGCGACCCAGCTCCACGTCACCTCGGTACCGTCACTGGCATAAACCAGACTTGAGGCAAGATCATGACGCGGCATGTGGTGTACGCCAGACAAATCCAATGCGATCAAATCGGCCGCCTTGCCAACCTCGACGGTACCCAGCATGGCATCCTGTCCGAGCGCCCGCGCACCATTGATCGTGGCCATCTCCAGCACCGTCCATGCGTCAACGGCTTTCGAGTCACTGTGCTCAGTTTTGCCAATCAGGGAGGCCAATTGCAGTTCGCCCAGCATGTTGAGCCGATTGTTGCTGGCCGCGCCATCGGTGCCCAACGCCACATTGATTTCTCGCTCGAGTAATCGCTGCACGGGGCACATACCTGATCCGAGTTTGAGGTTAGATCGTGGGCAATGCACAACATGTGCGCCGAAGGTGGTAAGCGTGTCCATATCCTGCTCACCCAGGGCTGTCATGTGCACACATTGCGTTCTGGGTCCGAGCAGGCCTCTTTGTTCCAGAAAGTCGACGGGACGCGCGCCGACGCGTTCTACTGAATTCAAAACCTCATCACGTGTCTCGTGCAAATGGATCTGCACTGGCGCGTCGAGCTCCTCGGCGAGCATGGCCACCTTCGACAGCGATTGTTCGCTCAACATATACGTGGAGTGTGGGCCGAAACCCACCTCGATTCGGTCGTGGTCCCGATATTGATCGCGCAGCGCGAGACCCCGATTAATGCATTCCTCGGCGTCCCGCGCCCAGGCGGTCTTCAAATCGATCACCGGAAACGTTAACAGTGCGCGCATGCCGGCGCGATCCAGGGCCGTCGCAGTGACCTCGGGAAAGAAGTACTGATCGACCAGCGTGGTGGTGCCGCCCAGCAACAAATCGGCAAGTGCCAGCTCGGTGCCGTCTCTGATGAATTCTGGACTGACAAACTGCTGCTCCGCTGGCCAGATGTAGCGCTGTAGCCAGGTCATCAGCGGCAAATCATCGGCGAACCCCCGCAATAGACTCATGGCCGCATGGCAGTGCAGGTTAATCAGGCCGGGCATCAGCGCGCAGTCAGTCAGAGTAATGTGCTCATTTGCAGTGAAGAGACGGGCCTCCTCACGGGGCGCTATGGCGGCAATTTGGCCCGCTTTTAGCCCCACGCTGAAGGCCGTGAGCACCTGTCTTCGAGGGGCAATAGGGATGACCCAATCGGGATGCAGCACGGTGTCAAATTCGGGCATGAGAACTCCTGATATGGCGCTTGCAGTATATCGCGCCTTGACCCCTTCCCGCGCCGGATTTGCCACTTAAAACCTCGCTTGGTGTGCGCGAATTTGGTAAGCTCTCAGGCCTCTATCTCGGGTCCTTCAAGGCCCATCAACTGCGCCGGGTCCAGTAGTTCCAATGGCAGAAAATCCGCAAGAAATGGCACGGGAAATTCTCCCGGTCAACATCGAAGATGAACTGAAACAGTCCTACATGGATTACGCCATGAGCGTGATCGTCGGCCGGGCACTGCCTGATGTGCGCGATGGGCTCAAGCCCGTACATCGCCGGGTCCTGTTTGCCATGAACGAGCTTAACAACGACTGGAACAAGCCGTACAAGAAATCGGCGCGCGTGGTGGGAGATGTGATTGGTAAGTACCATCCCCATGGCGATTCGGCTGTTTACGACACCATCGTGCGCATGGCGCAAGATTTCTCTCTTCGCTACACCTTGGTGGATGGCCAGGGTAATTTCGGCTCAATAGATGGCGACTCGGCGGCCGCCATGCGCTACACCGAAATTCGCATGTCCAAAATCGCCCACGCGCTCCTCGCTGATCTCGACAAAGAAACAGTCGACTTCGTCGATAATTATGACGGCACTGAGCAAATACCAGCAGTGCTTCCCACCCGAGTGCCAAATCTGTTGGTAAATGGCTCGTCGGGTATCGCGGTCGGTATGGCTACCAATATCCCGCCACACAACCTCCGCGAAGTAGTAGCGGGTTGTTTGGCGACGCTGCAGGATCCCGAGATCAGCGTCGATGAGTTGATGCAATATATTCCCGGCCCCGACTTCCCTACCGGCGCCCAAATCAACGGTCGCGCAGGCATCGTGCAGGCTTATCGCACCGGTCGCGGTCGCATCTATGTGCGCGCGAAAGCGGAGGTCATCACCGATGAGGCCAAGGGCAAGGACACCATCATCATTCATGAGATTCCTTATCAGTTAAACAAATCCCGTTTGATTGAGCGCATTGCCGAGCTGGTAAAAGAGAAAAAGCTGGAGGGGATCACCGAATTACGCGACGAGTCCGATAAAGACGGTTTGCGCGTGGTGATCGAACTGCGGCGTGGTGAGGTCGGTGATGTGGTGTTGAACAACCTCTACGCCCAAACCCAGCTGCAGTCGGTGGTGGGCATCAATATGGTCGCTCTGGTCGATGGCGAACCCAAGGTGCTGAACCTCAAGCAAATGATTGAGGCCTTCGTTCGGCATCGCCGCGAGATTGTGACGCGACGCACGGTCTATCTGCTGCGTAAGGCGCGGGAACGAGGGCATGTGCTCGAGGGTCTTGCCATCGCACTGGCTAACATTGATGAGGTCATCGAATTAATCAAGTCATCGCCCACCGCGGCGGATGCGCGTGAGGGCCTGATGGCCAGACCATGGTCGCCAGGCGACGTGATGGCCATGTTAGAGCGAGCCGGTGCAGACGCCTGCCGACCCGATGACTTGCCTGCTCATTTTGGTGTTCATGATGGCCAATATCATTTGTCACCAGCCCAAGCCCAGGCGATTCTGGATCTGCGGTTGCACCGATTGACGGGGCTGGAGCACGAAAAGCTCCTTCAGGAGTACGCGGACAAAATTGCAGAGATCGCGGATTATCTCGACATACTCGGTGACCCGGATCGCCTGAAGCAGGTCATTCGGGAGGAGCTGGAGGAACTGGTAGAAGAATTCGGGGATGAACGGAAGACCCAGATCTCTGACTCGGCACATGACTTGACGGTCGAGGATCTGATTACTGAAGAAGATCGTGTTGTGACCATTTCTCATGGTGGTTATGCCAAAACGCAATCGTTGACCGACTACCAAGCCCAGCGACGCGGCGGAACAGGCCGCAGTGCCACCGCTGTAAAGGACGAGGACTTTGTTGAGCATCTGCTTATCGCCAGTACCCACGCCACCATTTTGTGTTTTTCTAACTTGGGCAAGGTGTATTGGTTAAAGGTGTTTCATATTCCGTTGGCGAGTCGCACCGCGCGCGGGCGCCCCATGATCAACCTGTTGCCGCTTGATGAAGGCGAGAGAATCACCTCCATTCTGCCGATTGAGGGATACGAGACCGACCACTTTATCTTCATGGCTACAGCCAATGGGACGGTGAAGAAAACCGATATGAGTTTGTTCTCGCGTCAGCGCAGTGTCGGTCTCCGCGCGATAGAGCTCGATGATGACGACGTGCTGGTGGGGACGGCGGTTACCGATGGCAGTCAGGACATCATGCTGTTTTCCAGCGAGGGCAAGGTGGTTCGCTTTGCGGAATCGGCAGTTCGCGCCATGGGTAGAACCGCTCGGGGTGTCAGAGGTATCAAGCTCGCGCAGGGTCATCGCCTGATCTCCTTGGTCGTGCCCAAAGAAGGGAGCAAGATCCTGACGGTAAGTGAAAACGGATACGGCAAACGTTCAGAGACGCAGGAGTTCCCGGTCAAGGGGCGGGGCACCAAGGGCGTTATCGGCATGACGATGTCAGAGCGAAACGGCTCACTGGTCGGCGCCGAGCAAGTCTGGGACGGTGACGAAATGATGCTGATCTCTAACCAGGGTACTGCCGTGCGCACCCGGGTCGAGGAGGTGAGTGTGCAGGGCCGGAATACACAGGGTGTCAGGGTGATCAAGACCCGCGACGGTGAAGCATTGGTGAGCGTCAGTCGCATCGCTGAGGATGATATCGACGCAGCGGACCCGTTCTCGGATCTTGATCAACAGGTATCTGGCGGCGCGCCATCTGATGACACTGGGATTGCCCCAGGCGATGTGGCCGACGGGTCCGAGGTGCCCGACACAAGCGACAGTTCAGAGGGAGACGGGGACCCGGCAGAGTGACGCGAGCGCACAATTTTTGTGCCGGGCCGGCTGCGCTCCCTCTGCCCGTGCTGGAGCGTGCTCAAGCAGAGCTGATGGAATGGTCTGGCGTTGGCGCCTCGGTGATGGAGGTCAGTCATCGCAGCTCGGCATTTCTCTCGGTCGCTGAGCGGGCCGAATCTTCGCTTCGGCGACTTCTTTCAATCAGTGATGACTACGCGGTACTGTTCCTCCAGGGCGGCGCCTCTCTTCAATTCGCCTCCGTGCCCCTCAATCTGAGCGCCGCGGGACAAATGGTCGATCAAGTGATCACCGGGCAGTGGTCAAAAAAAGCGTACGCGGAACAACAGCGTTTCGCTCCGGTTAATGTTGTAGCCAGCTCAGCGGACTGCGGATTTACCCGGGTGCCACCAGAGGCGGAGTGGCAGCCTGACGCCTCGGCGGCTTATCTGCACTACTGCCCTAATGAGACCATCGGGGGACTGGAGTTTTCATTTGTGCCCGAGGTCGCGGCACCCATCGTCGCTGACATGTCGTCGACGCTGTTATCGCGGCCTATTGACGTGAATCGATTCGGAGTGATCTATGCGGGCGCGCAAAAGAACATCGGTCCAGCGGGCCTGTGTTTGGTGATCGTGCGCCGGGAGTTGTTGGGTCGCGCCCGCGAGGAGACGCCGACCATGCTGGACTGGCAAACTGCAGCCGATCACGATTCTATGTATAACACTCCCCCTACCTTCGCGATTTATTTGGCGGGGCTCGTTTTTGAATGGCTGGAGGGCCTCGGTGGTCTTGAGGCAATGTTCGAAATCAACCGCCGTAAGGCCGCAAAGTTATATGAGCTGATTGACCGCAGTGACTTTTACGACAATCCGATCGAAGTGGAGAGCCGTTCGCTGATGAATGTGCCCTTCACGTTGGTGGATGATGCGCTGGATGAGCGCTTTCTGGAAGAGGCTGAGGCCGCGAGCTTATTGAACCTGAAGGGTCACAGGTCGGTCGGCGGAATGCGCGCAAGCCTATACAATGCGGTGGAGGAATCATCTGTAGCCGCCCTGTGTGAGTTTATGCAGGACTTCGAAAAACGCTACGGCTGATGTTATTGGATTAGGTCAAGGTGGGAGCACCCCATGGACTCCGACAAACAGCTCGACGCGATCAGAGCGCGTATCGACTCGATAGACACCCAGTTACTGGCATTGATTAGCGAGCGTGCCAAGTGTGCTCAGGAAGTGGCTGAAGTGAAGTTGGCGGCTTCCCAATCGGCTGATACACCCCCGGTTTTTTACCGGCCTGAGCGCGAGGCGCAGGTGTTGCGCGCCATTCAGGAGCGGAATCCGGGGCCACTCGCGTCGGACTATGTCGCCTCGATTTTTCGGGAAATCATGTCGAGCTGTTTGGCTCTCGAGCAGCCGCTTTCAGTGGCTTATCTTGGGCCAGAGGGCACTTACTCGCAGGCAGCTGCACTCAAACATTTCGGTCAGTCGGCGGTGCCTATGGGCCAGGCAAGCATCCACAATGTGTTTCGTCAGGTTGAGGAGCGACAGTGTGACTACGGCGTGGTGCCTGTCGAGAATTCTACCGAGGGCATGGTAGGGCAGACGCTCGACTGTTTCCTTGAGTCGCCTTTGCAGATCACGGGCGAAATAGAGTTGCCCATCGTGCATCATCTGCTGGCCGGTAAAACCGCGACGATCGACTCCATACAGTTAATTTTGGGGCATGAGCAGGCGCTGGGGCAGTGCCGCCACTGGCTGGATAGCCATCTGCCTGACGTCGCCCGGGAGGCGGTCGCCAGCAATGGTGAAGCGGCACGTCGGGCCGGGAGTGAGTCGGGTGTTGCGGCCATCGCCGGCGAGTTGGCTGCAGGGCTGCATGGACTCGAGCCATTGGCGAGAACAATTCAAGACAGCTCCAATAACACCACACGATTTCTGGTGCTGGGCAGGGAGACAATTCCTCCGAGTGGTAGCGATAAAACGTCGCTGCTGGTCTCGGCGCGGAATCGACCCGGAGCGCTACTGGGGCTGCTGCGGCCTTTCGAGGAGAATGGCATCAGTCTGACGCGAATCGATTCGCGACCCTCCAAGACCGAAAAATGGACCTATGTTTTTTACATCGAGTGTGAGGGCCATTTGGCTGACTCGGTGATGCTGAGAGTGATGGAGCAGCTGGAGGAGCATTCTATTATGCTCAAGCGACTGGGCTCCTACCCAAGAGCGCCTATCTAGGTATGCCACATTTAAACGAGAAGACGGTGGCCTTTCTCGGGCTGGGGCTCATATCCGGTTCCCTGGCGGGTGCACTCAGGGCATCCGGTTGGCGAGGTGAGCTATTGGGGTGGGGCCCCCGGCAACCCTCCTTGGAGCGCGGTAAAGCATTGGGGCTCATTGACCGGTACAGCCTCGATCTTGAGTCTGTGGTCGCTGAAGCCGACATGATCGTCGTTGGCGCTCCTCCGCAGGCGACGGTGGAACTGTTGCCTGAGGTTATCGCGCTGGCCCGTTCCAGTGGCGAGCCGATCGTGACCGATCTTGCCAGTATCAAAAGCGTTATCGTGGATGCGGTTCAGCCTGCGTATAACAAATTTGTCCCCGGACACCCGATTGCGGGCAGTGAGCATAGCGGTGTTGATGCCTCGGTCTCTACACTCTTTGCGGGCAGGGAGGTGATTCTGACGCCCACTGCTGAATCTGACACCGATGCGGTGCAAAGCGTGCAGGCAGTGTGGGAGTTGACCGGTGCCCGCGTGACGCTGATGCCCGCTGATGATCATGACGCGGCGTTGGCCGCGAGCAGTCATGTCCCCCATATGATGGCTTATGCGCTGACGGCGATGTTAGGTGATCACGCCTTGGCGCCAATGAAGCATGGAGGTGGCGCGCTGCGTGACATGACCCGCATTGCGGCCTCGGATCCAGTGATGTGGAGGGATATTGCGCTGACCAATCGGGAGGCCATTTTAGAGGCGATGGATGCCGTTGCGGTCGAGCATGAGCGGCTTCGGCGCCTGATTGCTGAAGCGGACGGCGATGCGATGCAACAACTATTTGATCGATGCCGCGTCATTCGTCGAGCGCATGACGACGTACTCAATCCGCTATTAAAGCGCTCGGAGAGCGAGAGCTGATGCATTTTTATCTGGAGCCTGGCGGCAAGCTCTCCGGGTCGATTCGTGTGCCCGGCGACAAGTCCATGTCCCATCGCTCGATTATGCTGGGATCGATTGCCGAGGGTCGCACTGCAGTCAGCGGATTCCTAGAGGGCGACGATGCACTCGCGACGCTTGCAGCGTTCCGCGCCATGGGCGTCGGGATCACCGACCCTGACAATGGGTCCCTGACGATTGATGGAGTGGGTTTGAGAGGTCTCAAGGCGCCGGCCGATGTGATGGACGTCGGTAACTCAGGCACCAGTATCCGGCTGATGGCTGGACTTCTCTCAGGTCAGGCTTTCGACAGCATCATTACTGGTGACAATTCGCTTCTCCGCCGTCCTATGGCACGGGTGATAACCCCGTTATCGCAAATGGGCGCCCTGATCAGCTCGCGAGAAGGTTGCCCTCCGCTGGAGATTCGGGGAGGCCGCCCGTTGACGGGATTTCACTATGACCTGCCTGTTGCGAGCGCTCAGGTGAAGTCCAGCGTCTTGCTGGCTGGACTCTACGCCAGCGGCCGCACCAGCGTGACGGAGCCCGCACCCACCCGGGACCATACAGAGCGAATGCTGACTGGATTTGGTTATCCGGTGGAGGTGGCCGATGGTGTCATCAGTCTTGAGGGCGGCGGCAGATTGATCGGTACCGATATCGACATACCGGCCGATATCTCCTCTGCGGCTTTCTTTTTAGTTGGCGCATCCATCGCCGAGGGTTCTGATCTCGTCTTGGAGCACGTCGGTATCAACCCTACCCGAGATGGTGTGATCAGGATTTTGCGCGCCATGGGGGCGGACATCGAGACCATGAATGAACGTCTCGTTGGGGGAGAACCGGTGGCTGATCTGCGTGTCAGATCAGCGCCTTTGCGGGGAATCCACATCCCGGTGGAGGAGGTCCCGCTGGCCATCGACGAACTGCCAGCGGTGCTGATTGCAGCCGCATGCGCAGAGGGTGTGACCGTCCTCTCCGGTGCCGAGGAACTGAGGGTGAAGGAGAGTGATCGCATCGCCAGCATGGCGGAGGGCCTCTCCCAGCTTGGCATCTACAACACAGTTCAACCCGACGGAATAGAGGTCCGTGGCGGAGAAATATCAGGAGGTGTCATTGCGACGCACCATGACCACCGCATAGCAATGAGCTTCTCGATGGCCGCTTTGCGCGCCTCGGATCGGATAAAGATCAGCGATTGCTCCCACGTGGCGACCTCTTTCCCGGGGTTCGCTGCCTTGGCAAGCGGTGTTGGGTTGCAGTTGGAAGTGGCCGACGACTGACCCTGCAGCAGACTGTGAAGAGACTATGAAGACAGTGCCGGTGATCTGTGTTGATGGACCGAGTGGCGTAGGCAAAGGCACATTAAGTCTGCAATTGGCTGATTCTCTGGGATGGCACTTACTAGATAGCGGCGCGCTTTACCGTGTGCTGGGCTTGGCCTGTAGTCAGTCTGCGGTCCCATTGGACGATGCCCCTGCAGTGGCTACCGTGGCGCGCTCTCTGGATGTCCGGTTTCAGTCTGGTGGCGACGGTGTCAGAGTCTGGTTAGGCGACAGTGATGTGACGACCGTAATCCGAACCGAGGCAGGGGGGCGCGGTGCGTCCGAGGTGGCGGTGCATGTTGAAGCCCGTGAGGCGCTTCTGCTGAGGCAGCGTGAACTGGCGAGACTCCCGGGGCTCATTGCCGATGGTCGCGATATGGGAACAGTGGTGTTCCCCGATGCGCCCCTTAAAATCTTCCTGACGGCGAGCGCAGAGGCCAGAGCGGAGCGACGTTTGCTTCAGTTGCAGGGCATGGGTGAGAGTGTTAGTCTCGCGCGCCTTCTGGCTGACATAGAAGAGCGGGACGCGCGGGATCGAAACCGAGCGGCCTCTCCACTGGTTGCAGCCGAGGACGCGATTGTCGTTGACAGCACGACCCTCACCGCTGATGCCGTAATGCATTTGGTCAGGGATCTGGCAGTCTCCCGCGGCATAGTGGAAGAGTAGTAGGCGATACGTCGGAGTAACGGCAGGACCCCGCCGACGTATCTGATTAATCAACCCGGCTGGGTCTGGAAGTCGGAGAGCGCCCTTAGGCGCCATACTGTAGGAACACCATCATGAGCGAATCCTTCGCTGAGCTATTTGAAGAAAGTCTGCAAACCGTTGATATGGAGCCGGGATCGATCGTCACAGGGGTTGTGATCGATATCGATAACGAATGGGTGACCGTTCACGCAGGCCTTAAGTCAGAAGGGGTGATTCCCCTTGATCAATTTACTAATGCCAATGGCGAGTGCAGTCTCAGCGTTGGCGATGAAGTGCAGGTGGCTCTGGAAACCGTCGAGGACGGTTTCGGGGAAACCAAATTATCCCGAGAAAAAGCAAAGCGCGCAGAAGCCTGGAAAGGTTTAGAGGCTGCCCATTTGGCCGACGAAGTGGTCATGGGTGTCATCAACGGCAAGGTGAAGGGCGGCTTCACTGTGGATATCGAGTCGATTCGGGCGTTTCTCCCGGGCTCATTGATTGATGTGCGCCCCATTCGGGAGACAACGCATCTAGAGGGTAAGGAGCTCGAATTCAAAGTCATCAAGCTCGATCAAAAGCGCAACAACGTTGTGGTATCGCGCCGAGCGGTGATGGAGTCGGCGAACAGCGCCGAGCGAGAGGAGCTGCTGCAAAATCTGCAGGAAGGTCAGTCTGTCAAAGGCGTGGTTAAGAATCTCACTGACTACGGTGCCTTCGTCGACCTTGGCGGTGTTGACGGTTTGCTGCACATCACGGATATGGCGTGGAAGCGGATCAAGCACCCCAGCGAGATCGTTGAGGTCGGTCAGGAGATGGACGTCAAAATCCTCAAGTTTGATCGCGAGCGGAATCGCGTCTCCCTGGGTCTTAAGCAGTTGGGCGAAGATCCCTGGGTACAGATCACCGGGCGCTACCCTGAGGGCAGCCGGGTCGTGGCGACAGTGACCAACTTAACCGACTACGGCTGCTTCGCAGAGATCGAAGAAGGCGTAGAGGGGTTAGTGCACGTCTCTGAGATGGACTGGACTAACAAAAATGTTCATCCCTCCAAGATCGTTCAATTGGGCGATGAAGTCGAGGTGATGGTGCTCGATATCGACGAGGAACGTCGACGGATTTCGCTGGGTATCAAGCAGTGCACGCAGAATCCGTGGGACGCCTTTGCTGGAGACCATGCAAAAGGCGACAAGATCTCAGGTAGCATCAAGTCGATCACTGACTTCGGCATCTTTATCGGGCTTGAGGGCAACATTGATGGCCTCGTCCACCTGAGCGACATCAGCTGGAACGAGACCGGTGAAGAAGCTGTACGCAACTACAAGAAAGGCGACGAAATAGAGACCGTCATTCTCTCGATTGATCCAGAGCGAGAGCGCATTTCTCTTGGTATCAAGCAGCTGGAGGAGGACGCCTTTTCACTCTATGTGAGCGACAACGACCGCGGAGCGCTGGTGACTGGAACCGTGACTGAAGTGGATGCCAAGGGCGCGACCATCAAGCTGTCCGATGAGGTGGATGGCTATCTCAAGGCAGCGGATATTAGCGTTGATCGTATAGACGATGCTCGCTCCGCTTTGTCTGTTGGTGATTCAGTCGAAGCAAAGATCATCAATGTGGACAGAAAGAACCGAGGGCTGGGTCTCTCTATCAAAGCGAAGGATATGGATGACGAGAAGGAGGCGGTCGCCTCCCTGAAAGAGCAGGAAGCTGCGTCGTCCCCCGGCACAATTGGTGACCTGATTAAAGCCAAGATGGACGATCAGTAGAATTGTTTGGCGAAGCACTCGGGGCCGGCATTAGCCGGCCTTTTTTTGTGCTGAAAGGGTGGGGCCGATACATCAATAAACTTGATGAAAATGAGTAATTTGCCTTCCGCTCGGGGGTCAGCGAGAATGGGCCTATATTGAATGAGGTTGCCGATATGACGCGGAGTGAGTTGATCGATCTGATGGCTGAGGGTCAAAGCCAGTTGAGTGCCAAGGACGTTGAGTTGGCAGTAAAACTCCTGATCGATCACATGGCTGAGACGCTGTCCTCGGGGCAGCGCATTGAGATCCGTGGGTTCGGCAGCTTCTCTCTCCATTATCGCGAGCCACGACTGGGGCGTAATCCACGCACCGGTGATGCGGTTGATTTGCGCGGTAAACACGTACCGCATTTCAAACCCGGCAAGGAGTTGCGCGAGCGCGTAAATCGGGCGGTTAAGTCCGGCTTCTAGTCATGCAGTGGCTACGACAGGGGCTGACGCTGCTGCTGGCTATCGGCGCCGTGACTGTCGGCGCGCTATTCTCGTTGCAAAACACTCAGCCGGTACCGCTGGACTTGATGGTGTTTCAGCTCGCACCGCAGCCCGTGGCAATTTGGGTTCTTTTGGCGTTGGCATTGGGTGTCATGATCGGGCTGCTTGCAGGTGCCTGGCTGTCCCTTCGCCGGGCAGCGACAATCCGCCAATTGCGTAAACAGAGAGATCGTCTGCTTGCCGCCGCTGAGAAGGGTGCCAACGGTGATTCTGAATAACGCCCTTTTGCTCCTGCTCTTGGTGCTAGCCGTCGCGGCGGGATGGACACTAGGACGGAATGGTTTGCGAATGGATATCGCTGACCGTTCACAACTGCCTTCGCAGTACTATCGCGGCTTTAACTTTTTGCTGGATGGTGAGGAAGAGGATGCTGTAGACGCGTTTACAGAAGCCCTCGCCGTTAATGAAGAGACCCTTGATACCCATATCGCACTCGGGAGCGTGCTTCGAAAGCGCGGCGAAGTCGACAGGGCAATCAGGATCCACCAAAACTTGCTCAAGCGCCCGCAGTTGTCAGCTGTGCAATTGCATCAAGTACACCTTGAGTTGGCGAGGGATTTCATCGCGGCTGGGCTCCATGATCGGGCGGAGCAGTTACTGGTGGATTTGGCAGCGCAGTCCACCGAGTTTATGGCGACAGCGCAAAGACATCTACTTGACGTGTATGAAGCCCAGAGAGATTGGCAGTCTGCCGAAGACATAGCGGCCCAGCTTATCTCCCGTGCAGATGCGGAAGGGCTGTCGGCGACGGGGCATGGTCAGCCGGTGGAACAACTTCGTTGCCATTATCTGTGCGAGCAAGCAGAGCTTGCGCTCGAGCGCAGCGAGGATGCCCTCGCGCTGAGTTACTACGAAGAGGCGCTGAGAGATCAGCCACAAGATTTGAGAGCTCATCTGGGAATTGCCCGTTGGCAACTGGCTCAGGGAGATGCGCCAAGAGCGCTCGAACATTTCGATATCGTGATGGGTAGCGGACGAAGTTGTACACCTGAACTGCTGGAGCTACTTCGAGACATTTGCTCAGCGCACAGTGACTCGCGCCTCTATCTCTCATCGCTGGAGCGTTACTACGAATTGCAGCATTCGCCGCTTCTGGCGCTGGCGCTAGCTGCTGAGTTGAGCCGGCTTGAGGGCCGGGAACCCGCTGATGATTTCTTGCGGGGTTCGCTGGAAAAGTATCCTTCTGTATCGATTGCCGCTTCCCTTGCGCTCACCGCACTCCGTGCGGAATCGACCGGGCCGGAGCTGGAGGTGCTTGAGCGACTCCTCAGCGATGATGAAGGCTATCAGTGTGATCATTGCGGGTTCACGGGCAGGGCTCGGCACTGGCGTTGTCCGGGTTGCCGCCATTGGGATTCCATCCACTACCGCGGTGGAGCGCTGGAGCGACTCAATGCCTGATCATGGCAGTAAGCTGATTGTCGCGCTGGACTTCTCTTCTTCGAGTGAAGCGCTCTCGTTGGCGAGCAGATTAGACCCCAGTACCGCTCGTCTGAAAGTGGGGAAGCAGCTGTTCACGGTCGCGGGCCCCGATGTAGTCCGTGACCTGCAGGAGCGAGGCTTCGACGTTTTCCTCGATCTGAAATTCCACGATATCCCGAATACGGTGGCCCATGCGGTGCGTGCGGCTGCGGATCTGGGTGTCTGGATGACCAACGTTCATGCATCGGGTGGCTCCCGAATGATGACAGCCGCGCGCGAAGCATTAGTGGACTGCAGCCATCGGCCCCTTTTGCTCGGTGTGACCGTCCTGACCAGCATGGCCCGGGCGGATCTTGATGAACTCAATTGGGGAGCAGACCCTATTGACAGGGTCTGTGAGTTGGCGAGGCTCGCCGAGTCTTCCGGTCTGGATGGGGTGGTGTGTTCAGCAGCAGAGGCACAGGTTCTGTCGCAGCGGCATCAGCCAGGATTCCTTATGGTGACGCCCGGCATCCGGCAAGCGGGGGATGCGTCAGACGACCAGCGCAGGGTGGTTACGCCGTCAGATGCGGTCGCTGCAGGCGCAACCCACTTGGTGGTGGGCAGGTCCATCACGGCATCCGACGATCCGGCCGCCACCGTGGCAAATATCCTGGCCTCACTGGTCTGAATGAGCAGTATGTGGAGTAGCCCGCGCTATCAGTCCAATCATTTACGGGCATATGGGAGTTTTTGCTCCGCCTGATCTCCAAGTTTACTCAGCGGGCCCCATAGTCGAGTGCGCGCCAGCATGGAGGGCGCGATAACATGACATATGGAGAGTAATGATGAAGAAGAATCAAAGCACATTCGGCATGGGCGGCATCGCAAAAACGAATGGTTCGGGTTTTCAGGGCCTTAGAAAGCTCGTTTTGGCGATGGGTGCTGCGCTGCTGGTCAGCATGAATCCATTAGCTTGGGCCGGAGAACCCGTCAATATTAATCTCGCGAGTGCCGAGGCAATAGCCGAGGCATTAAGCGGCGTCGGCTTGGCAAAGGCCAATAGGATCGTGGAATATCGAGAGGCTTATGGGCCCTTTGAGCATGTCGATGAGTTAGCCGCTGTGCGGGGCATTGGGCAAGCTACCGTGGAGAAGAACCGCGATGCCATTCTTTTGCGCTAATGGTGGAAGGAGTGCCCGTCGTTGTTTCTTTTGACGGGCGCTAGTGGCTATGTTGGTCGCGCTGTGCAGCAGATGATGGCGCAGCGCGACCATACGCTTTGTGTTGCAGGCCGTTCGCGGCAGATGGGGCAACGAGCCGGCACGGTCTTTTACGACATAGATCAGAATGGTTTGCCCGGACTAGAGTCTCTGGCCGGGGTGTCGTGTGTGATTCACTGTGCCGGTCTCGCGCATCGACTTGCCACACCCGATCGATACCAAACCGTCAATGTAGAGGCGCCCGCTCAGCTAGCGGCATTGGCGGCCGCATCGGGTGTTAGGCACTTCATTTTCGTCAGTTCTCTTAACGTTGTGCCGGTCGACGCCAGCCAGCCCGATCTCGATGCCGCCGGCTATGATGAGCCCGACGAACACTATGCGGCATCGAAGTGGTTGGCAGAGCAACGACTGCAGGAGACGCTTGCGGGCACGGACTGCGCGTTGACGATCGTCAGGCCTGGTCTCGTCTACGATGTGGAACTGGTGGCGAATCTGGCCTATCTGGCTCGCTTGGTCCGCTGGTGTCCTGTTTCACTGCCCGATGTGGGATGTCGCAAAATG
Organism: Halieaceae bacterium; assembly: GCA_011523115.1. Taxonomy (GTDB): domain Bacteria; phylum Pseudomonadota; class Gammaproteobacteria; order Pseudomonadales; family Halieaceae; genus Luminiphilus. Next base: position 30,050 of record WTHO01000006.1, read on the forward strand.
ATCAGTCGCCGGGATCTGGCCGCGCTGATTGCCTCCTGCGCCGAGGGAGGCAGTGGCTCTCCCGCAGGGCAGCCTGTGGTCGTGGGTACCGATGGGCAGTGTTATAGCGCAGCGCGCGTGACCAAAGGCATTTCGGGTCGTGGTCTCGCCTTCGCCATACCTGGGTGGATGTGCCGCATGACGGGCAGGGTGATCGATTTGTGCCGTGGCTTAGACGCAGGCGCGACATGGCGGGCGATATCTCATCACTATTGGTGTGGGCCGGCCCCCGCAGTGAGGGGCTGGCAGGCAGAGTTGACGTTAGAGTCGTGCAGAGCGGGTGTGACGAGACGATGATGCTACTCTTGGCAGCGCTTTTCGTTGCGGCAGCACTGGGGCTGAGGCTGTTTCTCGCTGTCGCACCCTCGCTTGGACTGGTCGACCACCCTAACGCCCGCAGTCTGCATGACGTGCCGACCGCAGTGGGCGGGGGTGCAGTACCTATGGTACTGCTGTCGCTGGTAGTCGTCCTGCTGGGTCAGCTGCCCTATGCTGGCTGGATAGGTTTTGTGATGATGAGTCTGGTCGTGATTGGGTTGCTGGATGATTGGCGCGGTATCCCGAGCAGTATTCGCCTCATCTGCTATGTGGGCGCGTCCATGGCGCTGGCGGCATCGTTGCCACCAGCACAGCTGGGCGGTGCAGTTGGAATTTTTGCCCTCAGCCTCGCGATTGCCTGGTGCATCAATCTCGTCAACTTTATGGATGGTATCGATGGATTGGTAGTCGTGCAGGCACTGTGCCTTGCGGTCGGTGTGGGTATTATCGGCGCCGTTCGCTTGACCTCGGCAGATACCGGGCCTTTGGTCTTACTGTGCTCTGCGCTGGTCGCCTGTTTGGCGCCGCTGCTGTGGTTTAACTGGCCGCCAGCGAAATTATTCATGGGTGATGCCGGCGCGGTGCCACTGGGGTTTTTTATTGCTTTGCTGGGACTGTTGGCGGTGACACTCGACACCGTGATGGGCTGGGTTTGGCTGGTGCTCATGATGCCATTTCTGATCGACACATCAGTCACACTGTGTCTACGCGTTGCTGCGGGTCATGCGCCGCACGTAGCCCATCGGGACCACGCTTACCAGCGTCTGGCGCTGAGGGCAGGAAATCCCCTGCCTGTGACGCTGGGTTTGCTGGCGTTGCAAGCGGTTTGGCAGTTTCCACTCGCGGTGACGGTTAGCACTGAGACACTATTCCCACCGCTTGTGGTACTTTTATCCACCATTCCAGCCTTGCTGTTGGTGGTGTACGCTCGTCGCAAGGCTTAGACTACCCCAACGCAAGTTACCCACACTCAATCCGCTCAATCTGGCGTGGTAGAAGTACTTATGGTGAAAAAGATGGCGTCCCGAATGCGCGCGCAAATGCGCCATTCTTTTTCTACCGCGGTTTGGGCGTTTGCGCGACGGGCCTTTCCTCCATCGTTCAGGCTGTCAGGCTGGTTGTTGCTCGACCTCGTCGTCGTGCTGGGCTCGCTTTACGGTGCCATCGTAATCGGTTCGGAATCCGGCACAGCCGCATTGTCGGCGTTGTCACCTATGACTGTGGCGATACTACTGATTGGCACAGCGGTGATTTTTTCATCCCAGGGGCTGTATCGATCGGTCATCCGTTACATGGGCCAACAGGCGGTGTGGGATCTGGTCAAAGCCGTCTCGCTCTCGACCATGACTCTGGGCGCAGCCATTTTCTTTACCAAGACGAATCTCTCCGGGACCGCTGCTCTGGTGTTCTGGCTCTTACTGCTCGTTGGTGTGGGTGGACTCAGGTTAATCTCGAGAGCTTGGCATCAGGCCAGCCTGCACGCCGATGCGCGAAGGGTCATTATTTATGGAGCGGGAGATTCGGGGCGCCAGTTACTCAACGCGCTCAACCATGCAACTGATTATCGTGTTGTGGCTTTTATCGATGACAATCCCGACCTGCATGAGACGGTGATCAACGGAAGACCCGTACTGGGCACCGAAGAGATCTCCGGCCTTGTGGAGGAGCACGCAGTGCGTCAGGTGCTACTAGCGATTCCATCCGCGTCGCAGGAGCGGCGACGCGCAATCATTAATTCCCTGGAAGGTCTCCCGGTCAGAGTTCGCACTATCCCGAAAATCAGTGAGCTGGTATCCGGTAGCGCGATCATCAATCAGATTCAGGACGTGGACCTCGATGATCTTCTGGGTAGAGAACCGGTGCCCCCTCATCCCGAACTGATGGACCGATGCATCACCGACAAAGTGGTGATGGTGACGGGCGCAGGCGGCAGTATTGGCGCAGAGCTCTGCCGGCAGATTTTGGCGTCCTCTCCCAAAGAGCTGATCCTTTTGGACATCTCTGAGTTTGCGCTTTACCACGTGGACCGGGAGATCAAAAGTTTGTGTCAGCGTCAGGGTCTGCGATTCCCTGTTGTGACGCTCCTTGGCAGCGTTCGGGACGAGCAACGTCTGGAGTCTATCTTCCGCACTTTTTCCGTAGATACGGTCTATCACGCCGCGGCGTACAAGCATGTACCGATGGTGGAATACAACGTATCCGAGGGCGTAGCCAATAACGTGCACGGCACCTGGAGCGCAGCATGGGCGGCTCACCGTGCAGGTGTCGATACCTTTGTGCTGGTCTCAACCGATAAGGCAGTGCGGCCGACCAATATCATGGGCGCCTCAAAACGCTTTGCAGAGTTGATCCTGCAGGGCCTTTCGCAGATCGAGACCGAGACCCGGTTCTGTATTGTGCGCTTCGGCAATGTACTGGGATCGTCAGGTTCAGTTGTGCCTTTGTTCCGAGAGCAAATCAGCACGGGTGGCCCGGTCACGGTTACGCATCCTGAAGTCTCCCGGTACTTTATGAGTATCCGTGAAGCCGCTCAATTGGTGCTGCAGGCTGGCGCCCTGGGCACTGGTGGAGATGTGTTCGTGCTGGACATGGGTGAACCGGTAAGAATCGTTGAGCTGGCGGAGCGCATGATTCGGCTGAGTGGCTACGACACCGAGCAAGATAATGTGTTCGGTGAGCATGTCGAGGTGGAGTACATTGGTTTGCGTCCCGGTGAGAAACTTCACGAAGAGTTGCTGCTGGGGACTTCGGTGACAGGTACGGGCCATCCGATGATCATGCGCGCCGAGGAGGATTCCTTTGACTTCGATTTTATCGAGGATGCGGCCCACCGCTTGCTGAGGGCCTGCGCTGAAATGGACCTCAATGACGTCACTGCCATTTTGACCGAGCATGTTATCGGCTTCTCTGGACACGAGCCGCGACACGATTACGTTTGGGTCAAGCAAGGACGGGTAGGTAAAAGGGCGCGCAAGCCAGTCGATGCCGAGAACGTTACCCCAATCCGCCCGGAACTGGTTGGGCCTCGCCAGAGCACCGGGCTACCGAAGGACTGACTGCGTCGGTCATTGGCATCTCTGCCCGTGCCCATCTTCCAGAGCTGACTCACGCCGATGGCAACGAGGATGCCTGTTGCTATGGGTGGAACCCGCATTATCCAAGCGGCGAATGCCCTCTATTAGCCCCAGTCGTTGCCCCTGATACGGCGCTCTTGTAGGGTCCACTTTCACCTTGATACGAGACCGCGCCGGGGCACCCTATGTCAATGATCGTCAATCGACGCGACGTCGATTTCTATCTCGATGAAATGTTTGATCTGGG
>WTHO01000043.1 GCA_011523115.1 Halieaceae bacterium
GCTGGATCAACTCGTCAGAACGGTCCCCGACGGTGTCTTCTATACGTCTTTAGAGGCGGTATCCAACGTGGTATCGATAGAGGGTGTTGCCGAGTCCAACAACCGTGTCTCAAGTTTGATGCGGCAGCTTGATGCGTCTGAATGGCTTGAAAATCCAAACCTGGACGCGGTGGAATCTGCGCCCGAGTACGGTGATCAGGCGACGACATTCGCACTCACGGTGAATCTGCAGTTGACCGAGGCGGAGCTGGAGGTGTCGCTATGAGTGTCCTCGAGCACATCAAGTCGTTGAACGACGTCGATCTGGCTGACCTTGATCTGGAAAATATCGGGAGTTGGCCGGCGGCTCTGAAAGTCATTTTGCTGACTTTTCTGTTTGTTGCGCTTTTGGTGGCCGGCTTTTACCTGCACATTGAGGAGCTCAACAAAGGTTTGGCTACGGTCAAACAAGAGGAGCAAACCCTTCGGGTAGATTTCGAGCAAAAGGCTTTTGAAGCAGCGAATCTCGAGGCATACAAAGCGCAACTGGCTGAGATGGAGGAGCGGTTTGGTGCGCTGGTGGCGCAGCTTCCATCCGAGACCGAGGTGCCGGGGCTTCTGGAGGATATTACCGACAAAGGCGAGTTGAACGGTCTCAACATTGAGCGCATCGATCTGCTGGATGAGCAGGAGCAGAATTTCTATGTCGAGCTGCCTATCGCCATAGAAGCCATTGGGTCGTATCACGATATTGGCGCGTTCATCTCAGGCATGGCGGGTTTGCCAAGAATCGTGACGCTCCACGACTTCGAAATCATTATCGATGGTAATGGCTCGAATATGCTCGAGATGAGTGTCAATGCCAAAACCTACCGCTACCGAGAAGAAGACGATGAGATCTGAGATGCGAACATGGCGTCGGCAACTGCTGGCTCTTCTTATGCTCTCCGCGAGCTTCGCTGGCTGCGCTGACAGCCGATTTGATGATTTGGACGCGTTCATGGCAGAAAAACGCGCAAGGCCGGGCGGCGTCATAGAGCCTATCCCTTCTTTCAAGGCATACGAGCCCTTTGCCTACGCTGCCACGACGCTGCGAAGCCCCTTCGATCGGCCGGTGGATATCCGGCAACTGGCGGCGCTATCTGGCCGCACGGCCCTGCGCCCCGATGCGAGTCGGCCCAGGGAATATCTGGAGCGCTTTACCCTCGACTCTCTCTTGATGGTGGGGTCTTTGGCGCGGGGTGGGCAGGATTGGACGCTGATTAAGGACCCAGACGGGGGTATTCATCGTGTGCAGGTGGGTCACTTTTTAGGCAGAGATCACGGCAGGATCGCAGAGATGGGTGCCACCTATGTGGCAGTGATCGAAATCGTACCGGATGGAACCGAGGACGGTTGGGTAGAGCGGCCCAGAACGATAGAGCTCACAGGGATGTGAGCGAGGGAGAAAGTTATGAAAAGTGCGAATAATGTCATTCGCAGTCAAAACATCGGCGGTCAAAACATCTGCAGTCAAAACATCTGCAGTCAAAAAGTGTTGCGATGGATTGCAACACTACTGATCGGACTGTGTATAGGTGCGCCGGCCATGGCAGGTGCTGCGACCATCGAGGACATAGCGTTCAATTCGCAGACTGGCGCGCGGCTGGAGGTTCGCCTGACGTTCAGTGACGTCCCGCCAGCTGATATTGAGAGCTACAGCATTGAGGACCCGGCCCGGATTGTGCTGGATTTCCCGGGCATACGGAGTGCCCTTGATCAGGATACGTATGACCTATCGCAGGCAAACGCAAACAGTGTCGTGGTACTCGAGACAAGCGACCGTACGCGCGTTGTTCTGAATCTGATCGAGCTGGTGCCCTTCGAAAGCCGCGTAGAGGGCCGGCAACTGATTGTCAGACTCGGAGAAGACGACAGTCGCGCGATAGTCAGCGCCACTGCCACAGATATTTTGCGCACTGATGCAAACCGCGTTGAGCGCGTGGCCTCCCAGATTACAGATCTTGCCTTTCAACGCTCACCCGACGGCGAAGGTCTGCTGATACTCAACATGACAAATCCCACGGTGGACACCTCGATTTTCAGTGAGGGTGGCAACATTACGCTGGAGTTTCTGAATACCAACATCAATGAGACGCTGATTCGCCGTTTTGATGTGACTGACTTTGCCACGCCGGTACAGGGCATCGACGTCAGCACAACCGAGCGCGGGACGCGTTTGCAACTCCGAGCTGAAGGCCTATACGACTATCTCGCCTATCAGACCGGCAACGAATACATTCTCGCGGTCGCGGCGTTGAGCGAAGAAGAAAAGCGCGAACGGTTGAACGAATTCAACTACGTCGGTGACCGGATTTCGCTGAATTTCCAGAGCATTGAAGTACGAGCTGTACTGCAGCTGATTGCTGACTTTACCGATTTGAATCTGGTTGCTTCGGATTCGGTGACGGGCAGCATTACCTTGCGTTTGCAGAATGTCCCCTGGGATCAGGCTCTCGAGCTGGTTCTTAAGACCCGAGGGCTCGACAGTCGGCAAATTGGCAACGTCTTGATGGTTGCGCCAGCGCAGGAAATAGCGGAGCGCGAGCGTCAGGAAATTGAGTCCAACAAGCAGCTAGCAGAGCTGGCGCCGCTGCAATCCGAATTCATCCGGATCCGCTACGCTAAAGCCTCTGAAGTCATCGGGCTTTTTCAGGCAGGCTCGGAAGAGGGCGGTGCCTTGATCTCTGAGCGGGGTTCGGTGGTCGTTGACGAGCGGACCAACTCAATTGTGGTGACCGATACGGCGGCGAAGCTTGCAGAAATCAGAGACCTGATCGATAAGGTCGACATCCCTATCCGCCAGGTGATGATCGAGGCGCGGATTGTGATTGCGTACTCTAACCTTGATGAGCAACTCGGTATCCGCTGGGGTGGGGGATATCTCAACGTTGATGGTGACCGCTTTACTTCGATTGGCGGTGATGCCGCCAGCGTGACTGAACTGAACCGCCAATTAATCGGCGGCGCCAGTCCGGTCGCGCTACCCTCTGCGCCCTTCGTTGATCTGGGCGTTGCCGATGCGACCTCAAGTTTTGCCGTGGGGTTTACATCGACTGATCTGTTCTTGACCGCGGAATTGTCAGCGCTTGAGGCCTCAGGTCAGGGTGAAGTGGTGTCTCAGCCCAAAGTCATTACCGGCGACAAGCAGAAGGCGACGGTCAAGCGGGGCACAGAGATCCCTTATCAAGAGGGTGCCGCATCGGGTGCCACGACCACAGCATTTAAAGAGGCGGTGCTCAAGCTGGATGTCATACCCAATATTACGCCGGATGATCGAATTCTCCTCGATTTGGTTGTCAATCAGGACTCAGTGGGTGATCTTGTACCGAGCGGCAATGGCGGGTTTATTCCCACTATCGACACGACCGAGCTCATGACTCAGGTATTGGTGGGTAACGGCGAGACGGTAGTATTGGGTGGCGTGTTTAAAAACGAAGATTTGACCAAGGTGGAAAAAGTACCGGTGCTAGGAGATATCCCTTACCTCGGAACGCTGTTTAAGAATACAGCGAGCACTCAGCAAAAGAGCGAAACGCTGATTTTCATCACGCCCAGAATTCTCTCTGAGGCGTTGGTGAATTAGGGACGTGTGTGTCTGAGCAAGCCCCTCTTTCGCGTCTGTTCATCATTGGCCCCATGGGCTCGGGCAAATCTACGGTGGGTCGACACCTCGCTGATTTACTGGGCTATGGTTTCATTGACTCAGACGCCGAGATCGAAACGCGCGCTGGGGCTGATATTCCCTGGATTTTTGACGTCGAAGGTGAAGAGGGGTTTCGCCGCCGAGAAACGGCGGTACTCGAGGATCTCGCGCGGCGCTCGCAAGCCGTGATTGCCACGGGTGGCGGCGCGATTCTCGCGCCCGCTAATCGGGATTTGATGGCGCGCAGCGGGGTAGTGGTTTTTCTCAATGTGTCTGTGGCGCAGCAGCTGAAGCGAACGGGCTCCGGCGAGGGTCGTCCGCTGCTTCAACAGGGCGATCGCGAGGAGACACTGACAAAATTAATGGCGGAGCGAGAACCGCTTTACAGAGAGCTGGCAGATGTCATGATCTCGGGTGCGGGGGGCAACGCGCGCCGGGTCGCCCGCCATATTCAATCCCAATTGACTGAGCGTGGGCTGTTATTCTCCGACTCTGAATAATGCTTCGCCGGGAGCTCGTTTTCGATGTCGGACATCCTTCATACGCTTGAGGTCCAATTGCCGCTACCGGAGGTCGATCGGAGTTATCCCATCATCATTGGCCGTGCGCTTCTCAGTGACGGAGCTTTCTGGCAATCGCTGATTGCGGGCCGTGGCGTGATTCTGGTGACCGACGATCAGGTCGGCCCCTTGTATGCCTCGACGTTAAAAGAATCGCTGGGTGGCGTCTCTCAGCTGACCGAGGTCGTCTTGTCCGCAGGCGAGGCTCGGAAGGACATGGCGTCGCTAGAGACGATTCTCGACGCGGCCCTGAAGGACCGCCACGAGCGGGGCAGCCTGTTTGTTGCTCTGGGTGGTGGAGTCGTTGGTGATATGACCGGCTTTGCCGCTTCCTGTTTTCTCCGCGGCGCTGATTTTATTCAGGTACCCACCACGTTGCTGGCGCAGGTGGATTCTTCGGTGGGCGGCAAGACCGGTATTAACCACGCCATGGGGAAAAATCTCATCGGCGCTTTTCATCAGCCGACGCAGGTGGTCATCGATCTGGACACGCTTGCCAGCCTGCCGGAGCGCGAGTTTGCCGCAGGTTTGGCAGAGGTGATCAAATACGGACTGATCCGCGACGCCGACTTTTTTGAATGGTTATTGGCGCAGGTAGGGGCGTTGACTGCGCGGGATGGCGACACCTTAGCTTATGCGATTCAGCGGAGTTGTGAGATCAAAGCCTCTGTTGTGGCGGAGGATGAGCGTGAGGGTGGTGTTCGCGCGCACCTTAATTTTGGGCATACGTTTGGGCATGCGATCGAGCGCTTGCAGGGCTATGGGGAGTGGTTGCATGGGGAGGCCGTAGCCGCCGGAATGGTCATAGCCAGTCAAATATCGGTCCTGCGGGGCACTCTCGATGCATCGATTGTTGAAAAACTCATCGCCTTCAATCGCGCGGTGGGCTTGCCTGTCGAGGCGCCGTCATCCCTGTCCGCCTCGGATCTGCTTCAGGCCATGTCCAGCGACAAAAAGGTCAGCTCGGGAAAAATTCGCTATATTTTGCTGCAGGGCTTGGGCGAGGCGGCCGTGACCGAACACGTCACCACGGACGATATCGTCTTTGCGCTCAGCGCCTGAATAGCAGGCTTGGCGCGCATTGAGCGCCCATTTTGGGGCGTGTACACTACGCACCCTTTTTTTCTGCTCCGTGAGGAGCGGTTTCGCCGGTGGTGTGCGCCGGTTCAGTAGCGAAACGATCTATGAATCATGCTGTAGATGCGGGCGGCGTCGATCCTCGTACGACACCCTCGCGCGGTCTCTACCGCCCCGACGAGTTTCGGGATAATTGTGGTTTTGGCTTGATCGCCCATATTCAGGGCGAGGCCAGTCATCGCCTGCTGCAGACCGCCATCGAGTCCCTGACCTGCATGACGCACCGCGGCGGGATTGCCGCAGACGGGCGCACCGGTGACGGTTGCGGGCTGCTGTTGCAAATGCCGGATGCGTTCATGCGTGCAGAGGCCAAGGCGGCTCTGGGTGTTGACTTGGGTCAGCACTACGCGGTTGGGATGCTATTTCTAAGCCGTGATACCACCCTGCAGCAACTTGCCCGCGAAGCCATGGAGAGCGCGCTTCAAGCGGAGGGGCTGGCCGTTTTTGGTTGGCGGGCAGTACCAATCGATGAGAGTGTGTGTGGCGAGATCGCGCTGGACCAGCTGCCCCGAATTGAGCAGGTGTTTGTCGATGCCAATGGTATTGACCACGAGCACTGTCTCGGCAAGCTCTACACCGCCCGTCGGAAGGCCGAAATGGCGTTGGCCGACGATCAGGATTTCTACATCTGCAGCCTGTCTGACCGGGTGGTGTCATACAAAGGCCTCGTCATGCCCGCGGATCTGGAGCGTTTTTACCCGGACCTGAACAACCCCGCGCTGGAAACGGCGATCTGCGTGTTTCACCAGCGTTTTTCCACCAACACCCTGCCCCGGTGGCCACTCGCCCAGCCGTTTCGTATGTTGGCGCACAACGGCGAGATCAACACCATTGAGGGGAACCGCAGCTGGTCGAGGGCGCGCACCTCGAAGCTTGATTCGCCGCTGCTACCCGACTTGCAGTCACTGGCGCCGCTGGTTAACACCCAGGGCTCCGACTCATCGAGCCTCGATAACATGCTCGAGCTGCTGACCACCGGCGGCGTCGAACTCCCCAGAGCGCTCCGTATGTTAATTCCGCCGGCCTGGCAGAATATTGAGGGCATCGATCCCGATCTAAAGGCGTTCTACCAATACAACGCGATGCACATGGAGCCCTGGGATGGCCCAGCAGGAATCGTGCTAACCGATGGCCGATACGCCTGCTGCCTGCTCGATAGAAACGGACTCCGCCCGGCGAGGTGGGTCACCACCGACGACGGGTTCATCACGCTGGCCTCTGAGATCGGCACCTACGGTTATCAGCCGGACCAGGTCATTGCCAAGGGAAGGGTGGGCCCGGGCCAGATTTTGGTTGTCGATACCCAAGAGGGCAAGGTGCTCCATACACGAGATATCGACGAGTTACTGAAAGTTCGCCAACCGTATAAGCAGTGGTTGAGACAAAATGCGCGCCTGATTGAGGGTAGCTTCACCGGCGAAGCGGTAGCGGCGATTGCGGGCGCTGAACTCGACGTTTATCAGAAGATGTTTCAGGTGAGTTTTGAGGAGCGTGACCAGGTATTGCGCCCGCTCGCCGAATCGGGAAATGAAGCAGTGGGCTCTATGGGTGACGATACGCCCATGGCCGTGCTGTCCCGTCAGGAGCGTTCGCTCTATGATTTTTTCCGGCAGAAGTTTGCTCAGGTCACCAACCCTCCGATTGATCCACTGCGCGAATCGATCGTTATGTCCCTTGAGGTGGATTTGGGCCCTGAGCGAAATATTTTTGAGGAAAATGCTGAGCACGCACGGCGAATCAGTCTGACTTCCCCGGTGCTGTCCCAGTCCAAATTTCAGACGATTAAGGGGCTGGAGGAGGATAACTTTCGCAGCATCGTGATCGACGCGACCTACGACCCCTCTGAAGCCAGCCTGAGGCAGGCGCTCGAGGCGGTTTGCAGCAGTGCAGAAGGTGCCGTCCGTGAGGGACACAATATTCTCATTCTCTCTGACCGAAATCTTGGGGAGAGCAGGGTCCCGCTGCATAGCCTCTTGGTCACCGGCGCGTTACATCATCACTTGATTCGAACGGGGGTGCGCGCCGAGTGTAACCTCATTGTCGAATCCGGCAGCGCTCGAGACTCTCATCATGTGGCCTGTTTGCTGGGGTTCGGCGCTACTGCTATCTATCCTTACCTCGCCTACAGTGTGATCGAGGATCTGCTGACACGGGGTGAATTGCTGGGCGACCCGCAGGTGTGTCAGAAAAACTTTCGCAAGGGCATCAACAAGGGGCTCTTGAAAATCATGTCCAAGATGGGCATCTCCGCGGTGAATTCCTATCGCGGTGCCCAGTTGTTTGAGGCGGTCGGCCTGGATGCCGAGCTCGTGGATATCGCGTTTACCGGAGTGACCTCGCGAATTGGTGGGGTGACACTGGACCAGCTCGAAAAAGATCAATGGCAGGTGGCGAGTCGAGCGCGATCGCGGCGAAAGACCCTGGATCAAGGAGGCTTGCTCAAGTACGTGCACGGTGGTGAGTATCACGCTTACAACCCCGACGTCGTGATGAGCCTTCAGTCGGCGGTGGTCAGTGGTGATTATGGGGACTATCAGCGCTACGCCTCGCACTGTAACGACCGACCGGTCGCGGCGTTACGTGATTTGTTGCGGCTGAAGCTGGCTGAATCGCCTTTGGCGCTTGATGAAGTAGAGCCAATCGACAATATCCTGCGGAGATTCGATTCCGCTGGTATGTCACTGGGTGCGCTATCGCCGGAGGCCCACGAAGCACTGGCAATGGGTATGAATCAGATCGGCGCGAGATCCAACAGCGGCGAAGGTGGTGAGGATCCGGATCGCTACGGTACGAACCGGGTCTCCAAAATCAAACAGATTGCTTCCGGGCGCTTTGGCGTCACGCCGCACTACCTGGTCAATGCAGAGGTGCTGCAGATCAAAGTTGCTCAAGGTGCCAAGCCCGGAGAGGGCGGTCAGTTGCCCGGGGGCAAAGTCAATGAATTGATCGCCAGGCTTCGTTACTCCGTGCCCGGTGTCACGCTGATCTCACCTCCGCCGCATCATGACATCTACTCGATTGAGGATCTGGCGCAGCTCATATTCGATTTGAAGCAGGTGAATCCTGACGCGCTGGTGTCGGTGAAGCTTGTTTCGGAGCCGGGTGTCGGGACGATCGCGGCTGGTGTCACAAAAGCGTATGCCGACCTGATCACCATCTCGGGTTACGACGGCGGCACTGCCGCGAGCCCGCTGACCTCTATCCGTTATGCCGGATCACCCTGGGAGCTGGGTATTGCTGAGGTGCATCAGACACTGCGCGGTAACCGGCTGCGCGGAAAGGTCCGCCTGCAGGCTGATGGCGGTATGAAGACCGGACTCGATGTGGTGAAAGCGGCAATCCTGGGTGCTGAAAGTTTTGGGTTCGGCACTGCGCCGATGGTGGCCATGGGGTGCAAGTACCTCCGAATTTGCCACCTCAACAATTGCGCAACGGGTGTTGCCACCCAAAATGCGCAGTTGCGACAGACCCATTTTGTCGGCGATGTTGAGCGGGTTGTGAACTTCTTCACTTTTGTCGCCACTGAAACGAGAGAGTGGCTGGCCAAGCTGGGCGTGCGCACCCTCGAAGAATTAATCGGGCGCGTCGATCTGCTCGAGTGCCTCCCCGGCGACACGGCAAAGCAGCAGAGCCTCGATCTCACACCTATCCTTTGGGTAGATGAAGAGGCAACCGACCAACCCCAGTTTTGTCAGGTGGAAAGTAACGATCCGTTTGACACAGCCGAAAAAGCCAGCCAGATGATCGCTGATATGTTGCCGGCTATTGAAGCCGCAAGCGGTGGGTCTTTCTCCTACACCGTGACCAACTGTGACCGCTCGATTGGTGCTCGCTTGTCGGGCGAGATTGCCAAACGCCATGGCAACACGGGAATGGAGACTAACCCGGTGACGGTTCGCTTAACGGGGACAGCGGGGCAGAGCTTCGGTGTCTGGAATGCGGGCGGACTGCACATGTACCTTGAGGGCGACTGTAACGACTATGTCGGTAAGGGGATGGCTGGCGGCAAGCTGGTGATCGCCCCACCCGAGGGCAGTCGGTTTGAGAGCCGGGAGACCAGCATCATTGGCAACACCTGCCTTTACGGGGCGACAGGAGGTCGATTGTTCGCTGCGGGTGTGGCGGGAGAGCGTTTCGCAGTGCGTAATTCTGGCGCCCATGCGGTCATTGAGGGCGCTGGCGACCACTGTTGCGAGTATATGACCGGTGGTTTGGTCACGGTTTTGGGTCCGACCGGGGTGAACTTTGGCGCCGGTATGACGGGTGGTCTGGCGTTTGTGCTTGACGAAGACCGCGCCTTCATCGACCGCTACAACAGCGAGCTGGTCGAGATCCATCGGGTTGCGGCAGAGTCCATGGAGGCGCATAGGCATTTTCTCCGCGACAACATCCGTGAGTTCGTCGCCGAGACGGGATCGGCGTGGGGCAACCACCTGCTCGATAACTTTGAGGACTACGTTGGCAAGTTTTGGCTGGTGAAACCGAAAGCCGCCGACATCAACCAATTACTCTCGCGATTGCGGGATACGGACTGAGGCATACCCACTGATGAGTGCACGGCTGGCCAACCCGTTTCAGTTTCTTGACGTCGACCGTAAGGACCCGGCCAAGAAGGACATGGATACTCGCACGGAAGCCTTCGTCGAGATCTACGATCCCTTCACCCAAAAGCAGGCGGCGGAGCAGTCTCACCGCTGTCTGGAGTGCGG
>WTHO01000039.1 GCA_011523115.1 Halieaceae bacterium
ATCCTGGCTGCCGCAAAAAAAACCTTGGAGGATGGTGGCGCCTCACCGGAAGCATACAATGATCTTGTGCGACAGTATGGCAAGTTACTTCGCACCACAAAAAAAATTATCAAGCTGAGCGATAAGAACGAGCAGAGACTGAATGAGCTCAAACAAGAGGCTCAGGAGACAAACACCCAATTGGAGGGGATGTCCTCGCAGCTCTCAAAATTTCTTTCGCCACAACTCTACAATTCGATTTTCTCGGGCTCACGCGCTGGAACCCGCGTCACCCGACGCAAAAAACTCACCGTGTTCTTCTCCGATCTCTGCGGGTTCACCAATTTTGTAGAGAGTATGGAGTCAGAGGATGTAACAAATCTCTTGAATCTCTACCTCGAGACAATGACGACAATCGCGCTGGATTATGGAGCAACCATCGACAAATATATTGGTGACGGGATCATGCTCTTCTTTGGAGACCCAGAGACCAAAGGTTTAAAGGAAGATGCCACCAGTTGCGTCAAAATGGGGCTCGATATGTTGAAGGAGCTCGATGATCTCTCGGATCAATGGGTCAATTACGGGATGAGAGAGCCCTTGCAAATGAGGATTGGTATCGATACGGGATTCGCGACGGTGGGGAATTTTGGCAGTGAGTCCAGGCTTGATTACACAGCGATTGGTTCAGCGGTGAATCGCGCTTCTCGCCTAGAAACAGCTGCCGACCACGGTTCGATTTATATCTCTGAAGATACCTACAACTTGTGTAAAGACTCCATAGACGCGATTGAATTGGAACCAATCAACCTGAAGGGCATAGGTGAGTTTAAAGCGAGAAAAGTCGTTGGAACCATTGACTCATCGGCAATCTCGGTCAACCTTGGGAACAGGAATCTCTCGCTTATTTTGGATCGTCTTTCTGATGAAGACCTTAAACTGACCCGAGAGAGTCTTCATAAAGCCCTGCAGGAGCTTGACGATTACGCTGGGAATTGACACCTGGGCTGGCGTTAACTGACCCAGCCTCGATAAACAAACAACGCTCCATCTTCAGATTCGACGAAGTCGAACTCAAACTTTTTGACCCGTCGCGCCATCTCTATGAAGCCCAACCCGGCACCGGAGGAATCTTCGGGAGGGCCCTCACGCAGCCTTTTTTTGTAAAGTTCCCGAAGCTCTTTTTGGTCCTTCATGCTCAGATCAACCAATGAGGCCTCCAGTACATCTCTCTTTTCAGGGTCGACTACATTTACTGCCTCGATCAAAAACCCGTCATCAGCAATACTGATTGCAATGGTTCCAATACTGTCTCCAGTCGCTTTGGTCTTGCGATGAGAGTACCTGATGATATTTTGTGCTTGCTCTATAAACACGCCAAACACTCGCTTGGCGACCACTTCTTCAGTTTCCTTGTCAGAGAGTTGGTGCCGCACAGGGCTCGAGATAGTTGTCAACAAATCTTCTGTCAATGGACCTGAGTAGCAAAACAGCGTTCTTCTGTCCTGCATGAAGGTGTGCAGAGCAACGGTATCTTTGCTTTTGATCTTCTTGGCCATGTTTGTTGCCTCGAATTGTCCTTGGGATAGAGGTGCTACTCTGAGTCGCCCTCTACCAGCACCATATTGTAAGAACAGGCAGATACATCTTCCTCGAAGTCCTCGCCAGCTTCCTGCATGGTGTCGTCTTCAGCGCGATACCGCCAGTTGATGGTAATCGCCTTCCCATCTTCTGCACTCTCCTCCAGAAATTCAAAAAAGTCGAAGAGAAACTTTGCGGACGAACTATTGAAATAATAGAGCTCGATATCCACCTTAAATTCACTCTCGCCGTTGCCTAGACAGTCCTCCAGCGTTTTAAGCACTGGTTCAGACCATTCCGAGATGTTCTCGGGGTAGCACTCACCTCTAATCAAGCACGATGTAGGCGTTAGCTCTACCAGGGGTGTGCGCTGACCAGCTTCAAAAATCATGGGTCTTCTCCAACTGCTTCTGCTGTATGAATTTCACCGTCGTCATCGATCAGAGAGAAGGCAAGTAGCGTCAGGTCGTCTCTGAATGGAGCGTCTCCGCGGTACAGGTTGACGCTGCTCATAATATTCTTAACGATCGAGGACGGAGTTTTGTCAGATGATTCTTTTAGGATCTTTATAACTCTGCGTCGCCCAAACGCGATTGGCTTCTCTGCCGGGCTCATAACGTCCGTAATGCCATCTGTCAGCATTACAAAGGCGCCCTTGGGTGAAGCGATTTCATGCGTGGTGAAAGTGAAGTCTGCGGCCATTCTGGTGGAGCCCACCGATTTTCGGTCGCCGCTGGTTTCCGTGGCCTCAAAGCCATCAACATTGAAAATTGAGGACTTCGCGCCCGCGAATTCCAATTTGTGCTCCTTCCGGTAGTAAATGCAGACACCACCGTCGAACCCTTCCTCGCTGGTGTTTTTTTGATCGGAGCGAGAGAGTGTCTCCTTCAATAATTCATTTACCGAGGACAGGTAATCCCCTGCGCTCTGGTAAGTGTCAAGGTCAATGGCTTTATCAAGGTGACTCCGCGCAATGATCGAGAGAAACGCCCCGGGGACACCGTGCCCCGTACAGTCCACTAC
>WTHO01000243.1 GCA_011523115.1 Halieaceae bacterium
TATGACTCCGGGCACTACCTGTTCAGGACGATTCCGTTTAAAACTGTTTTTGAGTAGGTAATAGATCGGGCGTTCGATGGCAAAGGCGAGCAACAGTGCCGCGCAAAATCGCTCAGCGCTCGATATGTCCGCCAACCACACTGCGGTCGCAGCGACTCCGTAGAGCGGGCCATCCCCTGTGCGGGATACTGTCGCCATCACTTGCGTCAACCTCTGGCGGTAACGCACCCCCTGAAACACCCAATTCAGTACGAGAGCATCCCACTGATGAAGCCTGGCTAGTGGACTCATTGGTTTAGTGTGGGGCTACAGCATGGCGTTCTTGTTAAATAGCCATGGCACTTTTGTTAACAATCTATTTCGACTTTGTTACCGGGCTGCCTTATGTATGAGAATAAAAGCAAGACTTAACGCTGTCCTATAAATGTGGCATTTTTTGCGTCTACTCTGATTTAGGTTGGGAGCTGGGTCTTGGAAATCATCAATTCTTTTGCCGAAAACGGGTTTTCGGTGGTGTTATTGGTCGGTTTGCTGTGGCTCTTGTTTCGCGTGCGTCAGCTTGAGACACGGCTGGAACAACTTTCGTCGCAACAGACCAATCTGGTCAATGCTAAGGTTTCGTTGGATGCCGAACTGACCGCCATGAAAGCTGACATCAGCTGGCTGTCTGAGGATTGTTTTAAAACACCTCGTCCAGTGAAGCTATAGCCGCTACAGCGGGTCCGATCTATCGTATTGGTGTAGTCCGCGCGCTGATTAACGCGCTAATAAAGTCAATAAATATGCCGCGTGCTTCCTGTTCCGCGCCGCGAGGCCTCTTTTTTGCCCTCAAGGCGATTGATTCTAAAATTGACTTCGTTGCTCTCCGCGAGGATTTACCTGCGCCCTCAAGGGCAGGGAATTTTCTCGCAGCCCGATGGATATCGTCCAAAACCTGGTAATCCGCTGACCTGTCAATTTAGTCAAGGCGGCGATCAGCTGCTCCCGGCACATGTCGGTGAACCGTGAGCCTGTGGCTGTCATAAAGATGCAATAAAAACGTCAAGTTTTTGCAAGATCACTGCCATCAAATAGTCATTTCTTGGCCTTAACGTGCGTCCAATGAAACGCGCAATGGAAGTGCGCATTCGGCACTGAGGCTTTAATGAAAGTTTGCACTCGTTCGGTTCTGCTCCGCTCTTTACTGATTACTCTGTGTGCCGTTGCCGCACCGCTGACTAAGGCCGCTAATGAGCTGTTGGTTTACGCCTTTGCAAACGGCCAGCCCGTTGTGGGCGCAGAAGTCTTTCTTGGAGACAGTTCGGTGGGCTTTACCGGTGCTGACGGCTCACTGCTGGCAGATTTAACCGGCGCCGGTGCCCGGACTGTCACGGTTGATGCCGCGTCTGGCTCGGTTTCGGCACGTTTCAGTGCTGGTTCGGGTCAACTGGTCGACGCTATCGCTCAGATTGATCAGGCTGCGTTATTTATCGATGTCTATTCTCAAGCTGAGAGCGTCGCCGAGCGAAAAGTGGCGGCGGAGGGCACGATTGAAATCAATGTGAAGCAGGGGGGGCGGCCGGCGGCCTCCCAGTCGATATATGTAGCGGGTTCGGGCATCGCCCTTACCACCAATTCGTCGGGCAAGGCCACCGCGACACTGCCTCGTGGGCGGTATCGAACACAGATTGCTGAACAGACAGTAAACCTTCGGGTGGTCGGTGGTCTTACCCGATCGGTATCGGTAGTTATCGATGAAGATGGCGAGGCCATGCAGATCGCAGCGCCCGAGATTGAAGAGGTATTTGTCGTCGCGAGTTTCGATCCTGCGGGTTTGGAAGTGAGCGAGCGCGACACGGCGAATATTGTTGACACCATCGGTGTCGAACTGCTCACGAGGTTCTCTGACTCCGATGTGGCCGCCTCGGTTGTTCGAGTGCCCGGTATTTCGGTGCAGGACGATAAGTATGTGTTCATTCGGGGCTTGGGGGGTCGCTATGTCTCTTCAACACTCAATAACGCCACGATGCCCTCCACCAATCCATCTAAACGCACCGTGCCCCTCGATCTGTTTCCCTCCAATTTTGTGAGTCAGCTTGATATCAAGAAGACGTTTTTGCCTTACATGCCGGGGGAGTCAACTGGCGGCAACCTGGTGATCAACACCAAGACCTTTCCTGATGATCGGGTGATGGGATTGAGTCTGCAAGGCGGTTACACCGCTGATCTCACCGGCGAAACTGTATTTGTTGACCCGTTGAGTGGAGATTTCGATGCGCTGGGCTGGGACGACGGCACTCGCAACGAGGACCCCGCTTTGTCAGTCATATCTGATTTCCTGAGTTCAGGGGTGGCGATCGATAGTCAAACTGGGCAGAGCTTTCCTCTGGACGCCTATACCGCTGGTGAACTCCGCAGAGCAGGAGCGATATTGATCAAAGACGGGTTTGATCCCGACTTCGAATCCGCGACGCCTGACGCAAAGGTTGGCCTGACCTTTGGCAACCTGTTTTTACTCGATAACTCGGAGTTGGGTATTTATGCCGCCGTGAATTACTCCAACGAATGGGGCAAGCGCGAGGACGGTGAGCGATACACCTACG
>WTHO01000247.1 GCA_011523115.1 Halieaceae bacterium
AGCCATATCCGTTTACGGTTAAGAGAAGCTGGATTGGAGTTCTACGACTGGCCATCTCAACCCGACATGACCCGATTCGTAACTCACTTTGCGACGGATCCCGAGGGTGTTGAACGAGCACTGAAAATCATAGTGAGTACAACGTGATTCGGTTTCCCGCCGTTCCCGGCAGACAACCTGACGACTAAACTAGAAGGTTCTCTGCTCTCCGCGGATTCAAGTTCGGCGGTGGATTTGATTTGTTACAAGACGGCTCCTGAGTGCCCCGAGGCTGCGGCGCATTCATTGACCTATCTTGTAACCTGAAAGACATCACCCTCTTCGGTGACTGCGATAATCTTGCCGTCCTCAATAACGCGCACGTCGCGCACCCGACCTTTGATCTCTGGGAAGATCGCTTCATCCTCGACAACAGCATTACCATCGAATTTAAGTCGGCGCATTTCTTCATTGATGAGCGACCCCAATAGTAGATCGCCTTGCCACTCTGGAAACAGTTCGCCGCGATAAATGGCCAGGCCCGAGGGACCAATACTAGGCACCCAGTACGTCAGGGGCTGCTCCATGCCTTCTGCCTCGGTGAAGGGGGAGATGACGGCGCCGCTGTAGTCGACGCCGTAGGTAATCGCCGGCCAGCCGTAGTTGCGGCCTGCCACGATGTGATTGAGTTCATCGCCGCCCTTCGGGCCATGCTCCACCATGAGAATTCGGTTCGAGGCGTTGTCATAAATCAACCCTTGCGGATTTCGGTGCCCGTAACTGAACACTTTTGGCGCGGTGTCGGGGAAAGGATTATCAGTGGGTGCCGTGCCGTCGGTATGAATTCGCAGCAGCTTGCCCAGCTCCCAGTCCAGATTCTGCGCCTCTTCCCGATAGGTGTAGCCCTCACCCACACTGACAAGCAGCGTACCGTCGGGTAAAAACGCCAGTTTGCCGCCATAGTGCGCCGGTCCCTCTTTGTCAGGCGCCACTTCCAGAATGGTCTCGACATTACTCAGCGCGTCGCCCGAAAGCGTTGCCTTGACCACAGTTGTGCGGTTGGCCGATTTATCTCCGCCAGCAAAACTCAGGAAGATCAGTTTGTTGTTGGCGAAGTCCGTGTCGGCCAATACCTCGAGGAGTCCGCCCTGATTAGCAAAATAGACGGGGGGTGTGCCCTCGATAGTGGTGACGTTGCCATCGGCGTCCAGCCTCACCAATCGACCCGATTTTTCCGTCACGAGAAAGGTACCCTCACCAATCGATGTGATGGACCACGGTTTGTCTAGGCCGGTGGCCAGAGTGCTGACTTGGTAGTCCTGCGCCTGGCTCGCACCCGCAAATAACCCGCTAAGACAAAGCAATAGTGCAAAGAAGAATGAGCGCATGCGCATGGAGAGAATCCTAAAAAATGAGCCAGAGAAGTTACGTCAACGTAGCATCAGCGGATTTTGAATAACGCCTCGCTTTTGGGGACGGATGAATCATATGCGGATTGTACTGGCAATGGCCGTGGGTATTTTGGTCGCTTTTGTGGTGGGCTCGGTAATCGGCACGCAAATGGTGCTGCGCTCTGTTGAAGAGATGGGTTTGGCGGTGTCTTGGAGCATGCGGCTATCCAGCTCGTGGAACGACATTGTGGGGTTGAGCGCCAGCCTGCTCCCGCTGATGGCCATCGCTCTCGCGCCGGCGTGGTTGTTATTGGCCTGGTTGGATCGGCGCTCCGTGCTGACCATCAATGCGGGTATCTGTGCGATATGCGGTGCGCTCTGCGTCGGCTTGTTACATCCCATCCTTAATATGGCATTTGGTGTCGACGTGTTTGCGCCGGCGAGATCCTGGCTGGGGTTGTTGTGCCAAGCCGCCGCCGGTGCGCTCGGTGGGTGGGCGATGGTCTATGTGTGGAGCAATAGAGGGGGCGCGGGACTGAATCAATGACCCGCGGGCTCGCGGTGCTCGGTATGTGATGTGCAGTAGGTCCGGGCTTCATGCCATCTAGTACCCAATATTGTGGCTGTTACGCAGCTGAATCGGTACGATCTGAAAACAGAGAAAGCCAGAGGTACATAGCATGGATGCACCCGAGACTGAGGGTCAGATACCCTCAACCAAGAATGAAACCGGTGGGACTGTCACTGAGAGCAGCATGACGCAAGAGATGCTCCCTTCTGATGAGGTGGCGACTGCGTCGGGCCGGCGGCGATTTCTTAAGTGGTTTGGGGTCTCAGCGTCGGGTGTGGCGCTGGCCAATACCTTGGACACCAGTAAAGAAAAGATTGAGGCGGGCGGAGAACGCGCTCAGGAAGAGATCGCCAAGCTGAAGAAGGCGTATCAAGAGCTCGATGACCGGTCGCGGCTGATTCTGAAGCTCATTCTCATCCTGTCGGGACTGGACTTTATTACTGCGCTGTAGAAACGAGGCCGGTCTATAAGAGGCCATGCTGCTGGGTGTTTAGCATGCTGAGGGCTGCGAGCGCGAAGCGCTCAATTAGCGAGACCGTGGTGCCCTGAGACCGTGCTCTTTGGCAGCTTCCCTGCTGTCATAAACCTGCAACAAAAACGTCAAGTTTCTGCAAGATCTCTGCCATCAAACGGTCAC
>WTHO01000264.1 GCA_011523115.1 Halieaceae bacterium
GCCAAGGATCTCGAAATCGGCTCCGGGTCTACCGAACGCATCAGCTTGCCAATAAATTGCAGTTGTCTTCTGAGTCCGCCTCTGGCGGTGATGCGACGGGCAGTCGTGACGGCGTCCCGAAGGCGCTCATCATCGATCGGTATTTTCGCAAGCTCTGATTCGGGCAGCCCAACCAGCCTCTCGCCAAGTTCTTGCAAGGCCAGCATCTGTCTCTTTCGCTCACTTTTGCTTGGTGACGCGTCACTTGATTCGTCAGTGTTCGAATTTTCGCTCACGTTGCTAACCCATCAGGCATAGAAAAGGGTAGCGAGCCCAAGGAAGGCAAGAAACCCCACCACGTCAGTGACAGTCGTCACCATGACGCCGCCCGCGAGAGCGGGATCCACATGTAATTTTTTCAGCGCGAGTGGCAGCCCGGCCCCCGCACAGCCCGCGGTGATCAGGTTGATCAGCATCGCGCAGGCAATAATGAATCCTAGGGTGAGGTCCTCAAACCAAATCGCGGCGGTAGCGGCAATCACGAGAGCCCATAACATACCGTTTAGTGCGCCAACCAGTGATTCACGCCCGACCACCCAAAACTGATTGCGGTCGTTGATCTGACCCATCGCCATGGCGCGAATTAAAATGGTGAGGCTTTGGGTGCCCGCGATCCCGCCCATTGAAGCAACGATGGGCATGAGCACTGCCAAGGCTACAACTTTTTCAATCGTGGCCTGAAACAGATTGATCACTGATGAGGCCAGCAGGGCAGTGGCCAAGTTCACACCCAGCCACACGGCGCGGCGCGGCGCAGATTGCCAGACGGATGCAAAAGTGTCCTCCTCTGCCAGACCAGCCAGCGATGTGAGTGAGTGATCCGCTTCTTCCATGATCACGTCCACCACGTCATCGATGGTTATGCGCCCTAGCAATTGGCCATTGCCGTCAACGACCGGCGCTGAAATCCAATCGTTTCGCTCAAAGCGACGAGCCACCTCGGTGGCGGGAGTATCGACATCGATAGCTGCTTGATCAGTGATCATCATCTCCCGGACTGAGATCGCAGGATCAGACACTAATAAAATCCCGATCGGGAGCAGCCCCACGAATCGGCCGTGTCGGTTAACCACGATCAGGTTATCGGTATTCGAGGGGATTTCAGAGTGTCGTCGAAGATACCGTAATACGACGTCGAGCGTCAGATCGGCACGGATTGTGATGATGTCGGTACTCATCAGGCCGCCGGCACTGTCGTCCGAGAAGCTCAGCACGGTCTGCAATCTCTGGCGGTATTGCTCGTCGAGGCTTGCGAGCACCCGCCCTGTTAAGTCATCGGGCAGTTCATGAAGAATATCCGCTACGTCATCGTCATCGAGTTGTTCAACGATTTCAGCCACAGCTTCCGGCGCTCTGTCCGCAAGCGCCGCGTTACGCAATTCGTCGGGTAATTCATTGACAACCAGAGCTTCTTGCTCAGGCTCTAAAAATCCGAGTAAGACATCGCGATAGTCAGGAGGGGAGGACGCAATAAAATAGGCTACATCCCCCGGAGACATGTCAGCCAGAATACCGGCGACGTCTCCCAAAGCCCCGGAACGAAGGGCCAAATCAAGACGCTCAACCTTGCTTGGAAAATGACGGGATGAATTCACGGCAGCGCCTCCTAGCGAGCCGGTATTATCCGGTACCGGACAGGAAGGTCTACCCGCGATCAGGGCTTTGTGACTTATTCCAGCTCGCCAAAGCCATTAGCGAATAGCTCGGTCATAGCTTGCAGGGCTGCCGCCTCGTCAGCGCCATTAATTTTTAGAGACAGTTCAGCGCCGCAAGGCGCGGCCAGCAGCAACACCGACATGATGCTCTTGGCATCTACTTCTTTTTCGTTGTAGATGAGTTTGATATCGCTCGCATAACGCGCAGCACAATCGACAACTTTAGCTGCGGGTCTTGCATGCAGGCCCAGCGTGTTGACCACCGTTACCATAGGGAGCGTCATGATAACGGCGCCCTGGGCAGGTCCCGATGCCGTATTTGCACGCCTGCAAGTTGCGCGCTCAAGTCTTCATGCAGCTTTTGGGTGAGATAAACCGACCGGTGCTGTCCGCCAGTGCAACCGATTGCAATCGTAATATAGCTTCTGTCGACTTGACTGAAGTCATGGAGCATTTGTTTGATAAAAGTGCTCAACTTTTCATAGAACGCCAGACACCTTTCATCACTTTCCAGAAACTGTTTCACCGGAGCATCCAAGCCCGTCATGCTTCGTATATCAGCTTGCCAGTAGGGGTTGGGCAGTGCACGCGCATCGAAAACGAAATCGGCATCAGTAGGGACCCCACGCTTGAAGGCAAAGGACTCAATCAATATGGATAGGCCATCACGGCGATTAGCCATTCTGGTTGTGATGCGGTCGCGCAAAGCGCTGGGGGTTAAATCCGTCGTGTCGACTATTAGATCGGCCTTCGCGGCGATAAATTCAAGCCGCTTCCGCTCCTTTGCGATGGCTTCTGGCAATGAGTTATGGGGGCCGGCAAGCGGATGCCTGCGACGGGTTTCACTGAAGCGTTTCAACAAAACATGAGG
>WTHO01000146.1:0-6101 GCA_011523115.1 Halieaceae bacterium
CGGGCATGTTGTAACTCTTCGACAACGTGAAAAACTCGACGGCGATTTCGCGCGCACCCGGCACCTGTAAAATGCTGGGCGCGGTGTAGCCGTCGAACACAAGGTCGGCATAGGCGAGATCGTGGACGACCCAAATCCCGTGCTGTTTCGCAATCTCGACTACCCGCTCAAAAAAAGACAACTCTACGCAGTGCCCGGTGGGATTTGACGGAAAATTCAACACCAACATTTTCGGCTTGGGATAGGTATTGCGGATCGCTACCTCAAGCTCTTCAAGAAATCCCGCCTCACTGCGCATCGGCACGTGGCGTAAGTCAGCGCCCGAAATAACGAATCCATAGGGATGTATGGGGTAGCTGGGGTTGGGTACGAGGATCGCATCACCCACCCCAGTTGTCGCCAAAGCCAGGTGAGCAAGACCTTCTTTTGAGCCCAGTGTGACAATTGCCTCTGCATCGGCATCAAGCTCAACGTTGTAGCGACTTTGATACCAATCGCAGATGGCTTTGCGTAGCCTGGGGATACCCTTGGACTGGGAGTAACGGTGCGTATCGCCGCGGCCCACGGTCTCACGAAGCTTGTCGACAATGTGCGGCGGCGTAGGCTGATCAGGATTACCCATACCGAAGTCAATAATGTCTTCCCCACGCGCTCGTGCAGCCTGCTTTAAATCGCCAATGATGTTGAAAACATAGGGCGGCAATCGATCAATGCGTTGGAAGTGTGTATCCACAGCTACGCTACTCGTCTGCTGGTGCTCGGCTCAATCCAGCCCGAGGGCGACAATCAGGTCGGCGGCTGGCCGATAACCGGGAATCATCATGCCAGAACTGGTGATTATCGCTGGAGTACCCGACACACCCATTTCCTGTCCCAACTGGTATTGGGCGGCAATCGGGCTGTCGGCGCAGTCATTGACAGGCAGATCCATGCCCGCTTTCAGTTCGGTGAGTGTTGTCTGTTGATCATCGGCGCACCACGCCGTGGCCAGTTTTTTCGCACCGTCAGAATTTATGCCCCCGCGCGGAAACGCCAGGTAACGAACCTCAACGCCCTTTGCGTTCAGTTGATCAACCTCTCTATGAAGTTTCTGGCAGTAGAAGCAGGTCACGTCGGTAAACACCGAGACATAATCCCGGGTCTCACCCTTGGGCGAAAAGACCACCATGTCCTCAAGAGACACCGCTGCCAGCTGCTCCTTGCGCGCCAACGAGCGTCGCTCTTCCGTCAGGTTCACCGCGCCGGATACACTGACCTGATGCAGATCGCCATTCAGAAAAAAATAGCCGCCATCCTCGGTTGCATAAAGCAACGGTCCGTTGATGACCTGCACTTCAACAATTCCTGGAGCAGGGCTGGGCCGAACAGATTCGATACCAATGGGTTGCCCGGCGAAGGCGCTCAGGGCGGCTCCCATTCGATCTTCAATCTCTTGGGCGGAGGCGCCGGTGATCCACAGGGCGCACATCAAGGGCATCCATAACACCCGCGCGCGACACACCCAGAGAGCGAGATTTCTCAACGTATAAAAAGGGTTCATCGTCCTGATTCCTCCCGTTAAAACCTTCGAAACGCACGCAACCCACCCGGCTTCAGCGCACATATCTCGATAACCAACGTTCAAGCCAAAGGACAGTGCGCTCGTTTTGCAGCAGTGAAAAAGATCGCTTCGAGCGGCGCGGAAGCGCACCCCGCATGCCGATCAGGAGGAGAGCTTCTCCTTGATCCGCGCAGCCTTACCCGACAATTCGCGGAGGTAGTAAAGCTTAGCCTGCCTCACGTCACCGCGGCGCTTCACATTGATGCTATCCACCAGCGGGCTGTAGGTCTGAAATGTTCGTTCCACCCCAACACCATGGGAGATCTTGCGAACCGTGAACGCTGAGTTAAGGCCCCGATTGCGTTTACCGATGCACACGCCCTCGAATGCCTGCAGACGCTCACGGTTGCCCTCTTTCACGCGGACCTGCACAACCACCGTGTCACCCGGGGCGAACGCCGGCACCTCTCGGCCCATCTGCTCTGCGTCCAGCTCGGCAATAATTTTGTTCGTGCTCATTACCTTCTCCCATCGCCGCTACGTTACGGCGACCGATTGATCTGTCGTTGATTTATCTACGCGGGCCTCAGTGATTCAGTTTGAGGTGATCGCGAGGGCATGCTGGTCCAATCCTGCACCAACACTTGCCCGGAACTGCGAAAGGGCGCGATGATACCCCCTCGAATCAGGAATGTCTGCCCCCATCGGGCGTTAAAAGATCCCATTTCTCGAGCAAAGCTCGGTCCTCGGGAGTCACCTGCTCCCAAGCCAGCAAATCGGGCCGTCGGTCCAGCGTCCGCCTTATAGCCTGTGCTCTCCGCCAGCTCGCGATCGCGGCGTGATCCCCGCTCAGCAGTACCTGTGGCACGCGATCGCCGTCAAACACTTCCGGTCGGGTGTAGTGCGGGCAGTCGAGCAACCCCTCCGAGAAAGAATCCTGTTCAGCGGACGACTCGTGCCCCAGCACCCCGGGTAACCAGCGGACGATGGCGTCAATCAGCAGCATCGCCGGCAGTTCGCCACCACTTACGACAAAATCCCCGACCGACACCTCGAGATCAACATGGCGCGCGAGAAACCGCTCGTCCAATCCCTCATAGCGACCGGCCACCAAGATCAAGGCAGATTCAGTGGATAGTGACCGCGCCAACGGCGCGTCGAGTTTCTGACCTTGTGGCGTCAGCGCAATGGTTTTGGCGTCAGACCCGATCGCTGTCTTAACCTTTTCGAGGGATGCAGCCAGTATCGGCGCTTGCATGACCATCCCCGGTCCGCCGCCGTATGGCCGGTCATCCACGGTGCCATGGCGATCGACCGCCTCGCGGCGAGGATCCTGAAGGTGCAGGCTACAGATTCCACCTTGAAAAGCCCGACCGGTTACGCCCCATTCGGTCACAGCAGAGAACGCCTCTGGAAACAAGGTCATCACCGCAAACCGGATTATCGGATCGGCTTCAGCTATCGACATACCAGTTTACTTCCACGGTACTCGCATCCAGATCGATGTCGATGACCACATCGCCGGGGATCCAGGGTACCAAGTGCTCTTTATCATCGACGCTTCCCGCACAGGGAGAGATCACCATCACATCATTGGCTCCTGTCTCAAGCAATGTTCTGATTTCTCCCAGCAGGCATCGAGCACCGTCTTGAGTGCACCACACCTTGAGCCCCAACAAATCGCGCCAGTACACCTCGTCACTGGCCGCCGCCGGGAAATCGACCTTCGCTACTTGGATTTCAAAGCCTTTCAGTTTTTCCGCTGCAGTGCGATCCGAAAGGTCAGAGAAGCGGGCGATAAAGCCGCTGCCATGCCGCTGCAAGGTATCTATCGAGACGGGCTTGGAAACGGAGTTCGGTCCAGTCAGTCGGAGATTCGGCAGGGATAGCAGGAGATCTGGGTTGTCTAACTGGACACGTAAACGAACCCATCCCTTGACACCGTAGACGCCCACCACATGGGCGACAGTCAGGAAGGGCTGGGCGTTTTGGGGGGATTGATGCATCGGGCCTCTCTGGCCGTCAGCGGCGCCATTTAGGCAGCGGTTGCCTCGGCGCCAGCCTGAAACTCTTTCATCAGCTTCTGAACGCGTGGACTGACCTGAGCACCTTTGGCAACCCAGGCCTCTACCGCCGCCACATCGATGCGCAGGCGCTCTTCCTGGCCCCGCGCGATTGGGTTGAAGAAGCCCAGCCGATCGATAAACCTGCCATCACGCGGTTCGCGTCGGTCAGCGACCGTAACGTGGTAGAAGGGCCGCTTCTTGGAACCACCCCGGGATAATCGGATGATCACCATACTGTCATGTCCTCAAATTCGTTTATTGGGGCCAAATGGACTGACCCCCGCAAAAAGAGCGCGGAGGATACAGCAAACAGCATAGCGAGAAAAGGTGCAGTGTGACCGCCTTTCTGGCGTTCAGCGCCGCGGCATCCCCGGCGGCATACCGCCACCGGGACCACCACCCAAGCCACCGAGGCCACGCATCATGCGCTGCATACCGCCGCCCTTCATCTTCTTCATCATTTTCTGCATCTGCTTGTGCTGTTTCAGCAAGCGGTTGAGATCCTGAATGGCGGTACCAGATCCCAGCGTGATGCGTCGTTTCCGTGAGCCGCTGATGAGGTCTGGGTTGCGCCGCTCCCTGGGCGTCATGGAGTTGATCATCGCCTCCATTCGATCGAACTGCTTGGTATCGACGTTTTGCGCCGCCTGAGCCATACCACCCATGCCGGGCATTTTGTCGAGCATCGCGCCCATCCCGCCCAGATTCTTCATTTGCTGTAATTGCTCTCGGAAATCCTCAAGATCAAAACGGCCGCCCTTCTGGACTTTGCTAGCCAGTTTCTTGGCTTTACCGTGGTCTACTTTGCGCTCAACCTCCTCAATGAGCGACAACATATCGCCCATGCCAAGGATCCGGGACGCCAGTCGATCAGGGTGGAAGGGATCGAGTGCGTCGGTCTTCTCGCCGATGCCGAGAAATTTGATGGGGCGTTCGGTAATGGTTCGCACAGACAGCGCCGCACCACCCCGCGTGTCGGCATCTACCTTCGTCAAAATAACCCCGGTTAGCGGCAGGGTCTTGCCGAAGGCCCTCGCAGTGTTGGCGGCATCCTGCCCCGTCATGGCATCTACCACGAACAGGGTTTCAATCGGATCAACCGCCTCGTGCAGCGCTTTGATCTCCGCCATCATCTCGTCGTCAATCGCGAGTCGGCCGGCCGTGTCAACTAACAGTACGTCCGAGAATGCCACGCGTGCATCAGCCATTGCCCGTTTCACGATGTCAATCGGCGACTCTGAGGCTTCACTCGGCTCAAAACGTGCACCCACCTCATCAGCAAGCGTTTGCAACTGCTTTATGGCTGCGGGGCGGTAGACGTCAGCACTCACCACTGACACCTTTTTCTTCTCGCGCTCCATTAAATATCTGGCCAGTTTGGCAACGGAGGTGGTCTTTCCCGCACCCTGCAGTCCTGCCACCAGCACGACGGCGGGTGGTTGTGTGGCCAAGTTGAGCCCCTCTGACTCGCCGCCCAAAACCGCCTGTAGCTCAGCCTGCACAACCTTCAAAAAGGCTTGCCCGGGCGTCAGGCTCTTACTGACCTCGATTCCCACTGCGCGATCCTTGACGCGATCAGTGAAGCTTTTGACGACAGGCAGGGCAACATCCGCCTCCAGTAACGCCATGCGCACATCGCGGAGCGTGTCGCGAATGTTGTCCTCGGTTAGTTTTGACTTGCCGGAGATCGCCCGGAGGCTACTACCGAGACGATCGCTTAATGTCTCAAACATGCTGTTGTTACACCCGCAGGGGATACCCACTTTCGTCTGGAACGGCGTAGTATAAGGACGCGATGAGAGATACCCAAATAAATCGTTACGGAGGGGTAATACCGGGCCTTGTGGAGACACTATGGAAAGTTCGCCCAGCCTTCTGAGCGCCGGACTTGCCGTCTTGTCAGCACTGCTCTATCTGGTGGCAGTCTGGAGACAAGTACTGAATCTGGAGGCCGGTGCTGAACATCAGCGGCAGCAGATCGCACTGGTCGGCGCCGCCGCGCTTGCTACCCATGCGCTGGCGGCGTATCTCCCAACTCAGGCGGGGGAGTCCAGTCTGGGATTCTATCGGGTGGCCTCCCTGATG
Source organism: Halieaceae bacterium (assembly GCA_011523115.1). GTDB lineage: Bacteria > Pseudomonadota > Gammaproteobacteria > Pseudomonadales > Halieaceae > Luminiphilus. The sequence goes on from WTHO01000146.1 coordinate 5,692, forward strand.
TTTCTCAGCATGGGACTCATCAGCGTGGTGGCCCTTATTGTGCGGCCACTGCATACGCTATTGATCGTGCTATTTCCGCTGGCAGCGCTCTCTATTCTTGTTGCGACGTTTGCCCCGGATACCAGTCGCCCCATGAGCGACCTGCCTGCTGGCATCCTCTCGCATATCTCTGCATCGATCATCAGCTTCGCGATTCTGGCGCTCGCGGTGCTTCAGGGCCTGCTGGTCACAGTGCAATCGAGACAACTTCGGCAGCATCGAAGCCGCGGCATGATTCGCAAGCTACCGCCTCTGGAGGCCGCCTCCGCCTTGTTCTACGAATTGACCGGTGCGGGGTTTCTGGTGTTGACCGCCGCTATTGGTGCTGGCTTCGTGTTTATCGACGATCTCTTCAGCCAGCATCTCGTGCA
>WTHO01000146.1:6201-9955 GCA_011523115.1 Halieaceae bacterium
CACCCTTGAACGAGACATCGCTGGGTCTGCTGTTTACCGCGCTGGCAATCCTAATACTGGTCTCTGCTTTTTTCTCCAGCTCGGAGACCAGCATGATGTCGCTGAATCGCTACCGCCTTAAGCACCTCAAGGGCACGGGGCATCGCGGTGCACGCCGCGCTATCCGACTGTTGCAGAGACCCGACCGATTGATTGGGCTCATCCTGATCGGCAATAACCTCGTCAATATTCTGGCGTCAGCCATTGCCACGGTGATTGCGATCCGGCTCTTTGGAGACGCCGGCATTGCTATCGCCACGCTGGCGCTGACGCTCGTTATTTTGATCTTCGCAGAGATCACGCCCAAGACTGTCGCCGCACTCCACCCTGAGCGGATCGCCTTCCCTGCCAGTTGGATCTTATTGCCGCTGCAAAAGTTACTCATGCCTTTGGTTTTGGCCATTAACTGGCTGACCAATGGCATCCTCAAGTTGCTGGGTTTTTCGCCCGATGACGCAGGCGATGATGCGGTATCGCAGGAAGAGCTGCGAACCATCGTCACTGAATCTGCGTCGATGATCCCCAGCCGTCACCGCAGGATGCTGGTCAATATCCTCGACCTAGAGCAAATGACCGTCAACGACATCATGGCGCCCCGAAACGAGATCTATGGCATCGATATTGAGGCGCCGGATGAGGCCATTATGCGCCAGTTAAAAAACAGCGCTCATACGCGTTTGCCTATCTACCGGGACGACATCAACCAGACCGAGGGCGTCTTTCATATGCGCGACTTGAGTCGCGTGTTGGACAAAGGACGCTTGAACCGGCAGGCGCTGTCGGAAGAATCCGAAGCGCCCTATTTCATCCCGGAGAACACACCGCTGAATACCCAGCTACTGCACTTTCAGCGCCAGAAAAAACGGCTCGGGATGGTGGTAGATGAATATGGAGACATTCTCGGTCTGGTCGCGCTTGAGGATATTCTCGAAGAAATCGTCGGCGAATTTACCTCCAACCTTGTCGAGGAAAACGAAGAGATCACTGCCCACCCCGACGGCAGCACCACTTGCTCGGGTACAGTCAGTATTCGGGATCTAAATCGGCAGCGGAAATGGGATCTCCCGACTGATGGTCCAAAAACCCTCAGCGGGTTGGCTTTGGAGGCACTTGAGGCTTTTCCCAATGCGCCGACTTCGGTCCGCATCGAGGGATATCAGCTCAATATCGAGGAGATCTCGAAGACCCACATCAGTCGCATCAGGATCAGACCGCTTGAGGGAGATGGAGACAAGCCCGACCCGGACGACTGAGCTCAGGCCAGAGTTGCTACTGCGTTTCTCCTCGCCGATCGGTGACGGCCGCGAGGATTTCCTGCTTGCGCTCATCATTCGCGGAAAACCACTCGATGATTTCATTGGCCGTGCGATAGCAACCAATACAGACGTCCTCATTATTCAATGAGCAGACCTCGATACAGGGTGATTTCACAGGAGGCGCGACGTCACTCACGATTGCTCCTCCCCCGATTGACGCGCGTAAAACGCCTTCGCAAAACCGTCGAGGTCTCCAGCTTCTATCGCAGCACGAATGGCGCTCATGTGATTTTGGTAAAAACGGAGGTTATGAATCGTCGCCAGTTGCGACCCCAGTATCTCGTTACACTTATCTAGGTGTGCCAGATACGCCCGTGAAAAGTTTTGGCAGGTGTAACAGTCGCAGTCAGCATCCAGAGGCTCCGTGCTGGTTTTATGTCGGGCGTTTCGCAGCTTGATGACGCCACGGCTGGTGAAGAGGTGCCCATTGCGGGCATTGCGGGTTGGCATAACGCAGTCAAACATATCGATACCGCGCCGGACGCCTTCGAGCAAGTCAGCCGGTGTGCCTACCCCCATCAAATAGCGCGGCGCCTCGGCAGGCAGTTCACCAGAGAGGTTATCCAGCACGCGCAACATCTCGGCCTTTGGTTCACCAACCGATAGACCACCCACCGCATAACCATCGAACCCGATCTCTGCCAAGGCAGCCAGAGAGCGTTTGCGCAACTCGGGGTACATGCCTCCCTGGATGATGCCAAACAGCGCGGCAGGATTATCACCGTGGGCCTCTTTACTGCGCTGGGCCCAGCGCAGGGACAACTGCATGGAGCGCTCAGCCTCCGCTTCGGTAGCAGGATAAGGTGTGCACTCATCAAAAATCATCACCACGTCGCTGCCCAGGTCACGCTGGATCTGCATTGAGGTTTCGGGGTCGAGAAATACCCTGTCGCCGTTAACTGGAGACTTGAAGACCACGCCATCTTCAGTGACTTTGCGCAACTCATCCAGACTGAATACCTGAAACCCGCCGGAGTCGGTAAGGATCGGCCCCTCCCAACCCATAAAATCGTGCAGGTCACCGTGTGCACGAATCACCTCTGTTCCCGGACGTAGCCAAAGGTGAAAGGTATTACCGAGAATGATCTCAGCCCCGATTCCGACAATGTCTCGCGGCAACATACCTTTGACAGTCCCATAGGTGCCTACGGGCATGAAGGCGGGTGTCTGAACGGCGCCTCGCGGGAAGTCGATCCTGCCTCGCCGAGCGAACCCGTCCTGATGTGAAACCTTAAACTCCACTACGCCACTCTCTTTCTTGCCAGAAACATTGCGTCGCCATAGCTGAAGAAACGATAGCGGTTTTCAACTGCGACACGGTAAGCGTCTCTGATGGTCTCAACGCCGGCAAATGCCGAGACCAGCATGATCAGCGTTGATTCCGGCAAGTGAAAGTTGGTGATCATCGCGTCAACCACCCGAAACTGGCAGCCGGGATAGAGAAAGATATCTGTATCCCCGCTATAAGGTGTGATTGTTGCCGATCCGTCGGCGCTGGAGCGAAGCGCCGCACTCTCCAACGAGCGAACCGCTGTGGTGCCAATTGCAATGACCCGGCCCCCTCGCTCACGACAGGCTGCTACGGCGTCGCAACATGTCTGATCAACCTCGATGTACTCACTGTGCATGGTGTGATCTTCAATATTCACGGCCCTGACTGGCTGAAAGGTGCCCGCTCCCACGTGGAGTGTGACCTCGGTCTTGGGAATACCGGCAGCGTCGAGTTGATCCAGCAAGGTTTGATCAAAATGCAAACCGGCGGTGGGAGCAGCAACGGCACCATCGCGACGACCATAAAGCGTTTGATAACGCTCCCGGTCTTCAGCAGTGTCTTCGCGCTCGATATAAGGCGGAAGCGGCATATGGCCAAAGCGGCGCATCATCTCTTTGATGGTTCCCGCCTCGGGAGCCAGTCGAAAAAGCGAACCTTGCCTGCCGATTACGCGCACCGACAGGTCTGATATGTCGCTCTCCTGAGTCTCAGTAATCATCAGCACGGCATCTTCTCGAGGACTTTTGCTGGACCTCAGGTGAGCAAGCGCGCCGCCATCGCCAAGCATACGCTCTATCAGAATCTCGACGCGACCGCCGGTTTGCTTCTGGGCATAGAGTCGCGCCGGCAACACGCGGGTATTGTTGAAAACCAGCAGGTCGTCGGGCGTCAGCAGCCGGGGTAAGTCTTTGAAGCTGCGGTGACTGAGCGACGCTGTGTCTCCATCGACTTGGAGTAACCGCGAGGCCGAGCGCTCGGGCAGAGGCGTTTGAGCGATCAATTCAGCCGGGAGGTCGAAGGCAAAGTCAGTCGTCTTCATCGATCAAACATGGCGCGACGTAGAGTAAACGGCTGACAGCTCACAGGTGAGAACGCTCAACAAAAAAGCCGGCTTACGCCGGCTTTT
>WTHO01000116.1 GCA_011523115.1 Halieaceae bacterium
GGGGGAAGCCGGAGGAAGAGTGCTCAGGTAGAAAAGCGTAGCGGAGAGCCGGCACCAATAGCAGTTCGCTACCCACCGAGGGTGAAGGGATACCACCTGAGGGGCCAGACGGAATCCCGGTCTGGACGCCTGAGAGGCTCGATTAAAAAAGACAGAGGGCGACCTCTGTTTTTTTTTGCCCGCGCGAAATATCCCCACAGAATCTACCGCTACTTGCGCGCTATCCTCCCAGCTCAGCCACAAAATCCTCTTTCAGCGTTCTTGCGCAAATCAGAAAGCACACCGAAGCGATCAGGAAAATACTGGCTGTCACCGCCATGGCATATTTGAGTCCCGCAGAATTGGCAGCTCGGCAAAGCAACTCGTCGCTGTGCGCGCGCGAGACGTCTCCGCTCTTGCAGGCCTCCGGGGAGAGCCATGTGTTCGGCTCCAACGCTATCAATTGCTGCTGCATGAAGAAGTCGCTCATAAAGCCAACAAAGTAGGGGCCGATGCCATTGCCTATCAATGAGACCAGTATCAGCAACACCGCGATTGCCGTGGCCCGCGATCGATTGCTGACGACTCCCTGGCCGATGTTGTACTGCGCACCCAGATAGCTGTAGTGGCAAACCGCACCAATACCCCAGAGCACGAAAACCCATGTCAGATCCTCGGCGAAAAAGGCGGCCGCGTAGGCAGGCACCGCCATGGCGATACCCAGAGCCGGCACCCAGGCCATCGCAGTAGGGAAGCGCGCAGTCGCGCGCTCTGTGATGTAGCCACCGAGGAAGGTGCCGACTGCCGCCAACAAAGACAGCGGCGCGCCGAATTGGAGGGCAGCTTCCCTCACGCTCAGTCCATGCTCGCGCTGTAAGAAAGGGGCCTGAAAACTGATGAGTCCGTATCCCACGAAGGCCACCAGTGACGCCGCAATCGCCATCCACCAAAATGATGGCTTTTGTCTCAGTTCTGCAAAGGTCTCCCGCCAGTCGGGGACGGTATCTGCACTTTGCGAGGGAGGATCGGAGTAGCCCCGCGGTGGTTCCTTGATACTTGCCCACACCAGCATCGCCACCAGCACGCCCGGTAGGCCTACGACGACAAACGCGATTCGCCAACCCTCGATATTTGCCCAATCAAGGTGTCCCAGCAGCCACCCGAAACCGATTCCTGTGACCCAGTTGCCCACGTCAGCACCCTGCATTTGCGCAATGGGGCCGCCGAACACGTTCGCCAGCACGCTACCCAAGGTGACCCCCATAGAATAAATCCCCAGCGCGGTAGCGCGCTTGCGAGCAATGAAATAGTCACCAATCAGGGAATTTGCCGGTGGAGTGCAACCGGCTTCGCCGATGGCCACGCCGATTCGAAAGAGGAGGAGCGAAAAGAAGCCCACTGCAACCCCGCACAATGCGGTCATGATTGACCACAGCACAATGCACAGACTGATGATGTGCACGCGGTTGGAACGGTCCGCCCACAATGCAATCGGTAATCCCATGATGGCGTAGAAAATAGCGAAGGGCGGCCCGTACAGCAGACCCCACTGCGCATCAGTGAGTTGGAAAGACTCTATGATCGGCTGCGCGACAACCGCGATCAGCGTACGGTCGATAAAATTCAGCGTATAGACCAGCATCAGTAAGAGCAGCACATAGTGCCGATAAGACGCGGAGCCATAGCCTGTGAGATGCCCGGCGGTAGATTCAGTCACTGTTGATTGCATACTGCGTGTCCTGCGGTGGCGGGGGGAGTTTAGCAGTCAGCAGGCGCTAATAGGGCGCGGCTAGAGATCCACGGAGACCGCGTTGCCGCGGGAAAAACGCACGAACGGGGCGGCCTGCTTCAGCTGGACGTCGCGGCTGAGTTGCAGACGCTCCTCCACAATGTCGATTGCCCACCGGGTCACGGCGGGTAAGTCCAAACCCCGAGCCTCGGCGAATGTCAGCCAGTGGATCTCGTTCAGCTCACCACTGGCCCGAGCAACGTGCTCGGGGTCGCCGTAGATGAATTCGTCATGAATCATAAAGAAGCGTGTGTCGAAGCGTCGGGTTCGATAGGCCGGCGTGATCGCCCGGGCAATAAAATCCATGGACTCGAGCGGGGGTTCAACGCCGTGCCGAAAATACTGAAGCCATATCGGGTGGCGGGTTGCGCACCGCGCTGGGGCCTCTCGACCGATGATCAGGCCTGTCTCCTCAAATGTCTCTCTGATAGCCGCCAGCGCGAGTCCGCGCAGCTTGCGGTCCGTCACCTCTTTTCGGGTGGCTTTTTGGAGTCGCGCTAGAACCGCTGGGTGCAGCTCGCCCCGAACCTGCAGTCGCTGATCAACGACGTCGAGCCTGCCCCCGGGGAACACAAATTTGTTGGGCATGAAGCGGTGAGAGGATGCGCGTTTGCCCATCAATATTCGGGGATGGGTGCCACCCCTTACGACAATCAGCGTTGCCGCGTCCTTTGGTCGAGCTAATGGCGTATTACTGTCGCGATACTCCCCGGGGCCTGTTGGGGTTGTGCCATATCGATGCTTCACAATGCAATCAGGAGGGTGCGCCGACCAGCTTGCTGTGCTGGATCAGCTGCGAGACGGGATTGGTGGCCAATAAAGGCGAGGCCGGCGGCCTCGCGTGGACGAGATCTTGGCATAACACGGGGATGAGACTAACGCGGTTGCGCGAGTCATCGAGTTGCTCTGCAGATGCTCAGGAGGCGGGTCATCGCGACATGGCCAGAGTTGAGGCCTCTTGCTCGCAACGCTCGGCGTCGGGCGGTGTTGCTTGCCCCGAGGCCAGCTCTGTGCGGGCCGCTGACAGGGTCGCTTGAAATAGCGCGTTATTCTGCAGTCGGGCAAAGGCGGCAGCACCGACTGCCATGCCGGCCTCGGTATCGCTCATCCAATGCACGTTACATACCATCCTGCTGGTGGCGTAGTCGCGACCTCGAGCTAGCAGCGCTTCGGCCCTGTCCGGCGCCAACTGAGAGAGAATCAATGCCCAGCCCCAACCGATGGCACTGTGACCACTGGGGTAGGAACCATCCGTTTTGAGGAGTTCCAGTTCATCCGGTGTACAGATCGACTCGCCGTTGAGAAGAAACGGTCTCGGCCTTTGGTGGGCTTTTTTTGCGGGGTAGGTCGCCAGCCCCAAATCGGTGAGCGAGCGCTGCAGCAACCGGTAGAGCGCGGGGGTTTGCTCTGTGCTGACTGTCGCACCCAGAGCGCAGCTGAAAATAGAGGCGGCGGCAGGGAAATGCAGGTCCGCATCTTTTGCTGCCAAATCCCAGCGCGCGGAGCCCTCCAGCCCGCGCAGTGCCTCGCTCGCTGCGGTATCGGCTAACTGCCGCGCCGAATTCTCCGTCGGCGGGGCGGGAACAAATTCGGCACTGTTGAGCGGCGGCTCACCGTGCAGGTAGCCCTCCATCAGTCCGTGTCCGATCTCCGCAACAGGTCCTAAAATGTCTGCGTCGGATGCCATTGCCGCATGGCAGGTGGTCATCGAGAGAGTGAAGTAACACAAGGTTCTTATGAATTTCATAGCGCTTCTCTTTTACTGGTTTAGCTAGCGGGAATCAGATGCTCAGAACGCTAACGCAGTGGGGGCAGTTTGAACAGCGCGTCAGATGACACATTAGGGCGCTCCCGCCACCAGCGCCATGATGTCATCGTGCTGGTGAATGTGGAGTCCTGGCGCGGAGTGGGTCGTCAGCACCAGCAAAGACTCCGCGACGGTATGCGCCGCGATACTGCGGTATTTGCGCCACGGCCCCTGCATCAACAAATCCGTTGCCGGTGCCATCCATTTCAGTAGAGTTTCTACTGGCCGACTCTCGGTGCGATTGCCGAGTAGCAGCCCGGGCTGCACGACGTCGAGGCGTTGGAAGTGCATCGATGAAAGTTCGCGCTCTACCTCGCCCTTCACTCGAGAGTAAAAGACCGACGAATTGGTATTGGCACCTACCGCAGTCACCGTGAGAAAGTGTTCGACTCCCGCCGTTTTAGCTGCGGTCGCAAACGCGATGACTGCATCAAAATCAATAGCCCGAAAAGCGTCTTGCGAGCCCGCGGCCCGAATTGTAGTGCCCAGTGTGCAGATGGCAATGCGAGCTGAGGGCATGGCCGGCAGATCTGAGAAGTCGGCAATGATGTCCACGGTGGCCAGTCCGGTTGGCCGCCTGCCAACTGCAGTAATGTGCAAATTGGTTGACTGCGCGCGCGCTAAGAACGCCTGCCCGATGAGACCGGTACCGCCAGCGAGTAACAATTTCACGCGTCAGGTCCTGATCACATGAGAGACATAAAGCCGAGACCAAATACCACGATCACCGTACCCAAGATGATCAATGTCATGAGTCCTGCCAGGATTTTATTCATCGGTAGGTCATCCATCGTTTGGCGGTTTGAGGCCAGTGTAGCCCAGCCCGGGGCTCTACCTTAATGCCATCCTGAGGACGTGCACTACTGCATTGGGGTAGTGAAGGAGGGCGTGTTGGGTTGACCAACAGAGTGGCGTCCACGCATTTTGTGGCCAGAACAAGCGTGCCACAATGCAGGGCTCAATAAGAGGTTGGAGTAGAATATGGGGAGCCTCGAGGGCAATGTGGTGAGCGTTTTTGTGGGTGCGGGCGGCACGCTTGGCAAGTGCAGCGAGTCGCGGCTTGAATTCGCCTTTGACGGTATTGTGGGCGACCGGCATAGAGGGTTGACCCGCAAGGCCTGGGAATTGACCGACAAGCAGCCCGGCGGCACCGAGCGGCGCAATGAGCGCCAATGGTCGGCGGTGGCTCAGGAAGATCTGGATCAAGTATCCGAAGCGCTGAGCCTCAACGCGCCGCTCTCCGCTGGGGATGTCGCAGTGAATCTCAGCATCTCGGGCGTCGCCGATTTCTCCAGACTCCCCCGCGGCACGACACTGGTGTTTGAGGGTGGGGTCGTGTTGATGGTGGAGGAATACAACCCGCCCTGCGCGCGCATGTCGAAACATCTCTCAGAGACACTGACGACCGCCTCAGGTGACCCGCTCGCCGAAGACGCCTTCATTGCGGCGAGTAAGTTCTCGCGCGGTCTGGTGGGCGTCGTGGAAGTACCCGGATTCGTGTCGCCCGGGGAGCGCGTAACGGTGCACCTGGAGCGCCTTGCGAAATGGCTGCGTAAATAAACTAACAAGGGGCTCTGTCCAAGGGTGCGCAAATTTCAAGGTGTGCGGAGGTTGGCACCCCACCGCGATCGCCCTGCGGACAAAACGGGGTGTCGTCGTTACGGAGCTGCGAGAGAGGGAAAAGTTGCGGCTTTTAGGCCGGCGCGGTCAGTTTGCGGAAGGTGTCAACCTCTCCCTGATCAAAGGGAGATCCATCGCGATGGAGCAGATCGTGGTGCCACAGCTCGGGGGCGGGGGTACCTGGCTGGTCCCGCCAGGGGTGGATGGTTTGTGTTCGCCCCGCAACCAGACCCCAGCAAAAGCAACCTACCTGTGCGTCCTTGAAAATCGGCAGGTGTGATTCGACTCGACTGCCCATTGGCCGCGCCATCCATTCGGTGCAGATGACGGGTCGGTCGAAACGACGTTTCAATGAATGGATCTGCTTGGCCAACGACTGTGCACCAAGATAATGATGGAAGGTGAGCACGTCTGAGGAGGCCAATTGAAAACGATTGAGGCGCGGTATGGGCGCCCAGATGCCTGCAGTAAGGGGCTGAGCTGGGTCGACGGACCGAGCCCAAACGAAACTCAGCTGCAGCAAAGCGAGACTCGGGCTGGGCAGGATGAAGTGACGAAATAGCGGCGCCAATAATCGCGGAATTGCCAGATAATTCGGTAGTGAAGCCAGCGGTAACAGTGCATTGCCCGGTTCGTTATAGAGGTCCCACATACCGATGCGTTCGTCTTCCCTGAACGAACCGACAATATCCTCGACATACCTCTGAAGGCGCGGCCATTGCTTGCGATCTCGCACGACTCGATGCCCGGGTCCCTGCGCCCAGCGTGAGTTATGAACCCCTGGCACGGGGTCCGGTTGGGGGCCAGGAACCGGTGGGAACCAGCAGTCATCGAACAGAACAAACACGGTGCGAATGCCTGCCTGATCCGCGAGTTGCAGAAACGTATCGATCCGCGATTTCAATCCCGTCGGATCTGCTTGCCACGCGAGATCATGCAGATAAACACGGACGCCATTCATACCCACTTCGGCGGCCCAGCCAAGCTCGCGCTCAATGGTGGCGGGGTCAAAGGTTTCGGCTTGCCACATCTCAAGCTGGTTGCAAGCGGTGCTGGGAATGAAGTTGCAACCCACCCACCAGGGCTGAGTTTGGGCCCAGGCCTGTGCGCGCTCTTTTGACCATCTCTGCGTCTGCATCTCACCGATTCTCAGTTATATCCAAATCCCCTGCGAGCTAAGGGTCTTGATCCGCGCCGCGCTGCAATCAGTTGCTGGCTGCTACGGATCAGCCAAGCGAGCCGCCTGCGCCACGCTACAGCTGTCACGGAGCGTGTTTTGACATCTTCGGACAAGCGCTTGGCAGAGTCGGTCAATTCAGTCGTCACAAAGGCGATTTCAATGTTGGAAAACACCGTTACCCCAAGGGATTGAGGAGAGTCTGACATGGAATGGCTGTTGGATAACTACATAGGTCTGCTAATCGCGATCACGCTATTCATGATTTACGCCAAGCTGGATGAGGTGCAGACGGCGCTGAAAGAGAACACCCAGGCGGTCGTCAATGTAGAGCAGGAGATCAGTTTCCTGAGTGTCGAGCAACAGGCCTTCAGGGATTTGAGACAAGCCTCCTCGCAAACAGAGCCTGGCGGATTTGAGGTTTGGGCCTGAAACATAGGGGCGAATGCTCATCTTAACGAGCGTGTGGCCCGGCGATGATCTGACCTCGCGGCATCGCTCGCAGCAAGCGAGGGCATCATGCCCTGTCGTGAAAAGCGCCGGGCCCGTTTGTAACTGTTCTTCGATGTGATTAGATAGCGAGTGATCTCAGCGTGGCCAGAGACGGCGGCTACAAGAAGTTGCCGTTTAAAAACTGGCTACTCAAATTCATCTGACTCGATCAATGGGGGAGCGTATGGAGCGGCTACTGAAGTTTTATATCAATGGCGAGTGGGTCGTGCCCCAATCCACTGAGACGATGCCCGTTCTCAACCCTGCTTCGGCTGAGCAAGTGGCGGAGGTTGCTTTGGGTAATGAGGCGGATGTTGATGTGGCGGTCGCGGCAGCAAAGGCGGCGTTTGAGCACTTTAGTCAGACCAGTAAATCTGAGCGACTGGCATTATTGCGGCGCATTCGGCTTGTTAGCGAGCGCCGCTTCGAAGAGCTTGCGCAGGCCATGCGTCTTGAGATGGGCGCGCCCATTACGATGGCCAGGGAGGCGCAGGCAGATGCGGCGATCGGCCACCTCGATGGATTCATTCACGCGCTGGAAAAGCTGGAAGAGCAGGAGCGCTTCGACAACGGAGAGGTCGTGCTCAAAGAGCCGATCGGGGTCTGCGGTCTCATCACGCCCTGGAATTGGCCGATCAATCAAGTGGTCCTCAAGGTACTGCCGGTGATCGCTACGGGGTGCACCTGCGTGCTAAAGCCGAGTGAGCATACGCCAGTGTCGGCGATGCTCTACGCGGAGATTTTGGATGAGGCGGGGGTGCCAGCGGGCGTCTTCAATCTAGTGCAGGGTGTGGGCCCGGTGGTGGGTGCTGCACTATCACGCCACGCGGACATTCAAATGATGTCATTCACTGGCTCCACCCGCGCCGGCACCGCGGTCACGCGCGACGCCGCTGATACCGTCAAGCGCGTGACGCTGGAGCTTGGAGGTAAGTCACCGAATCTGGTATTCGCCGATTGTGATCTAGAGGCGCAGGTTACCCAGTCAGTGGCTGAATGCATGTTCAACACTGGCCAAAGTTGCGACGCGCCAACACGGCTTTTGGTGGAGCGGTCCTGTTACGACGAAGCGGTTGCTATTGCGCGAAGTGCTGCTGAGGCGACAGCGGTCGGTAACCCGGAGGAAGAGGGCGAGCATATTGGCCCCCTGTTTGATCAGATCCAGTTTGATCGCGTGCAGAACATGATTCAGGTGGGTATCGATGAGGGGGCCACATTAGTTGCCGGTGGCCCCGGTCGACCTGAGGGGTTTGAGAAAGGGTGGTACGTGCGCCCCACTATTTTTGCCGACGTGAATAACTCGATGCGGATCGCTCGTGAGGAAATCTTCGGTCCCGTCCTCGCAATCATTCCCTTCGATACTGAAGAAGACGCGGTAGCGATTGCCAACGACACACCATATGGCCTGGCTGCCTATGTGCAGACGGGCGATGCGGAGCGTGCTGCCCGTCTCTCCAGAGCACTCAGGGCTGGCGCGGTTCATATCAATGGCGGGGCCTATGAGTACGGCTCACCCTTTGGCGGTTATAAAGCCTCCGGTAACGGCCGGGAGGGCGGCGCGATGGGTCTCGAGGATTTTCTGGAAACCAAAATGGTACACAACATGCCCTGAGGGCAGCGCGGGGCGTTAGCCGCTGGTGCCCCAGTCGTTGTTTGCAATTTGACCTGTGACGAACTCGTCGGGCCCATGAATGACCACTTCGGTGCCAACATCAGACGCTTCCGCCGGCACATAACCCAAACCCACATTGCAGTTGAAGCGCGGCGAATAGGTGATGCTGGTGACTTCTCCCGAGCGCTTTGCTTCGCCCACTTCCATGGCGTAGGTCCCGCGCGGGTTGGCGATGGCCGCACCGGGAACGACGAGCCTGACCATACGCTTATCAGGCCCCGACTCGGCAATCTGTTCCAGCGCTTTCTGCCCAAGATACTCCGCCGCTTTGCCCATTTTGAAGAAGCGGTCCAGTCCTGCTTCAATGGGGTTGTCTCGCAAAGTCATGTCATTGCCGAATGACAGGAGGCCGGTCTCTATACGGTCAATCAAATTGGGGCAGCCCGGTCTGAGGTCGAGGTCAGCGCCGGCGTCGACAATGGCATCCCAAAGACGCTCTCCCTCCGAGGGGGCATCCAAATAGAGTTCAAATCCCCCCTGGCCGCTCCAGCCTGTCCGCGCGATGACCAAGGGAATGCCGGCGATCTCGGTCTCAATAAAACGAAAAAAGCGCACTTCGCTCAGGGGCTCCTTCACCAAACGGCTCAATAAAGTCTCCGATTTGGGTCCCTGCAGGGAGAGCGGAAATACATCGGGGTCAGTGACCTCGACGTCAAACCCTGCGCCGATCGCCAGTCCTTTGACCCACAGCAGCACATCAGAATCGGAGATCGACAGCCAGTATCGGTCTGGCGCCAGACACAGAATGATGGGGTCATTGATGATGCCAGCCTGTTCGTCGATCAACGGAGCGTAAACACATTGCCCGGGCACAATCTTTGAAAGATCCCGCGGCGTCAGGTATTCCACGAGTCTCAGTGCGTCCGGCCCTTGTATCTGCACCTGCACCTGGCACGCGACATCCCAGATCTGAACGTGCTCCCTGAGGTGCCAGTAATCTTCCTCTAGTGAGGCATAGGCAGTGGGCAGCACGACATGGTTGTAAACGGAAGCTGCCCGGGCGCCGTGATGCGAGCGCCCCTCAAAGGGCGACTGCCTCAGACGTCGGGACAGGGAAAGCGCGGGTGAATTCATGTGTGCGTCTCATGGCAAGTAACAAGTAAGAAGGTGTGCAGCGGGCCCGCTGTCGCATCCTGCGGTGATCGATGCGCAGGGCTTCATTATTGATCGCTTATTGGGTTTGGGCTGACGCCTGTGCTGGCTTGTGTATCAATCTGATCGGGGGGAATATAAGGAAATGTAGTACCGGATGCACCTCATTTTTATTATGGCTCCGAGCGCCGGAAAATAAGGTCAATCTCGACCGTTACATACCTGATATTTATTTTTCAAAGATGGATCAAATGGCTGAAATTAATGAAAAAAATGTAACAAATCCATGTGAGTGGTCGTTTCCGGTACCGATCATT
>WTHO01000022.1 GCA_011523115.1 Halieaceae bacterium
ATGGAAAACAACCGTTGGCAGCGCATGCTTGTCATTGTTTCACTGATCTTGTCGGGGGAGGCGATCTTCACGCTCCCCTACCATGTCACCCGTTTTTTCAGGCCCACCTTCCTCGAAGTTTTTGACCTGTCCGCCACAGAGCTTGGCGTTGCGCAGAGTGCCTATGGCTTTGCGGCAATGGTGGCTTACTTTTTTGGCGGACCCCTCGCCGACCGATTCGAGCCTCGAAAACCGCTTGCGGGTTCCTTGTGGGCGACGGCATTGGGAGGCCTTTATCTGGCAACCTTTCCAAGCGTTGCGGGGGTGACGCTGGTATGGGGCTTTTTTGGGCTAACCAATATCCTCTTTTTTTATGCCGCACTGATTAAAGCCACGCGGTCTTGGGGCGGCGATACGCAGCAAGGCCTTGCCTATGGTTTGCTGGATGGCGGTCGAGGTCTTCTCGCCGCCGTGCTCGCTTCTGTCGGCGTGTTCGCCTTCTCTATTGCCTTCCCCTTGGGCTACGACGCCGCCACGCTGCCCCAAAAAGCCGAGGTACTCCGACAGGTGATCTATGGCTACACCGCGGTCACGGCGGCCGTCGGTTTTGTGGTCTGGTTCACGTTGCGCGGGCTCGATGGTGAGCAGACCGGAGAGCAAAGCGCTCCAATCAGCCATTTCTTTCGCCAGATCAAACACGTCATCCGGCTGCGCGTCGTCTGGTTGCAGTCAACCGTGCTGATTTGCGCTTATACCAGTTATAAAGCCTTCGACCAGTACGCGCTGTTTGCTGTCCGCGGTCATGGCATTGACGAAGTCGACGCGGCACAGATGGTCGCCGTGGGCGCATGGGCCAGGCCCGTTGCAGCGCTGGGTTTGGGCTTACTGGGCGATCGGTTCGGCATCTCGCGCATGGCGCTATTGTGTTTTGTATTACTGATCTTCAGTCATTCGCTTTTCGCCTTCACGGGCAACGCCATGGGCACGTTGACCCTGATTTTGTTGAACACGCTGGTCACCTGCATCGCCATCTTCGGGCTGCGCGGCCTGTATTTTGGTTTGCTGCAAGAGGGTCAGATACCGCTGGCATTCACCGGGACGGCGGTCGGTCTGGTCTCAGTGCTGGGCTACGCGCCCGATATCTACATCGCCGCGGTGGCGGGCTTTCTGATTGACCGAAGCCCGGGACTTGAGGGTTTCCAGCACCTGTTCATGCTGTTGCTGGGGTTCTCGATCGCGGGGGCCATCGCCGCACTGCTCTTCGAACGGGAGGCAAGGAGAGCACCGGGCCATCCGCCCGTCTAAACCCCGATAAAAAAAGTGACGGTCATGCCCGCGGCCACCACAATGATCATCCGACGCACCAGCACCTGACCGAGCACCTGTGCTCCTCTGGCTGCGCCGTATCCACCCACCAGCGTGCCAATCAGTGCGAAACTGCCCTCA
Source organism: Halieaceae bacterium (assembly GCA_011523115.1). Lineage (GTDB taxonomy): Bacteria > Pseudomonadota > Gammaproteobacteria > Pseudomonadales > Halieaceae > Luminiphilus. The sequence goes on from WTHO01000022.1 coordinate 1,426, forward strand.
CGCCAGGCGATGACCTCTCCTGCACCGAACACGATGATGGGCATCACTGCGACAAATGCGCAGAGGAGTCGCTTCAAGTCGTTCATCAGCTGAATATCCTCGGTGTGGCAATACCCTGCTCACGCCAGCATTGCATCATGCGAATAGGCGCCCTGTCTCGGGTAATTGATGATCGACCGGCAAAACATCGCCGATTGCTGTAATAATCGGGAAAATCATTGGGGGCACGCCATGCGACACCACGCAGTCAGCTGGGCGAAACGGTTTTTGATCACTCTGACGTTTCTGGGTGTGGCCACCGCCAATGCGTCCGATCTGGAATTAGAGCTGCCGCAGGTCTTTCTCAGCGGCATCGCCTATGACCTCACGGTCGTCGACCCTGACCTCAATACGACAGACCATGGCCAGCTGACGCCTCTGCTCAGAGTCGATGATGTCCTTTACACACCGAGCGAATCCGCAACCGGCTGGGCTTTTTCCGGGGTTGTTATGGATAAGGGGCCTGTCAGTCGGATTGCGCTGGAGGTGCGCGGCGAGCCCATCTATGTCGCCGAGGTGCCGATCATCCCTGCCTGGGTTTCTGTTCTGCCGCCACTGGTCGCCATTGGCATGGCTCTGCTGATCCGCAGCGTGCTGCCTGCCCTGATGCTTGGGTTGTGGCTGGGCGCATGGGCGCTTGAAGGGCTGAGCCTGAAGGGGCTCTTCGTCGGTCTGTTCACGAGTTTTGAGATCTATGTGGCCAACGCCGTTGCAGATGCCGATCACGCCACCATCATGCTCTTTACCTTCATGATTGCAGGCATGGTGGGTGTCATTTCGCGAAACGGCGGGATGCGAGGCATCGTCGAGTGGATTATCACCGGCGCCAATAGTGCAAAGCGCGGGCAGCTTGCCGTTTGGTCCTTAGGGCTGCTGATTTTCTTCGACGATTACTCCAATACGTTGGTAGTCGGCAATACCAGCCGCTCCATCACCGATCGGCTCAGAATCTCACGGGAAAAACTTGCCTACCTTGTGGACTCCACCGCCGCACCGCTGGCGACGGTAGCCCTCGTGACCACCTGGATCGGTTATCAGGTGAGCCTGATTGGCGATGCCATCGAGCCACTTGAGGGGTTAGAGATGAGTGCTTACAGCATCTTTCTCAACTCGATCCTGTTCAGCTTTTATCCCTTCATGGCCATATTGCTCGTGTTTCTGGTGATTACCACCGGGCGCGAATTCGGGCCTATGCTGTCGGCGGAGCGACGTGCGCGATCTACCGGAGTGACAGCACCCCCGGTTAAATCCACCGTGGGTCAAGATGACGAGGCTGCATTGGCCATGAAGCAGGGTGTGCCGCCACGGGCGATCAATGCATTACTGCCCGTGGCCGTGATGATCGTTGGCATTCTGGTGGGGCTTTACCTGACCGGTGAGGGCGACACCCTCAGCGAGATTGTGGGCAGCGCCAACTCATACCGGGCACTCATGTGGGCCTCGCTGGCCTCTGCGCTGACCGCCATCCTCATGACTGCGGCGCAGCGGCTTCTCTCGCTGGATGAAATTGTCGACGCCTGGGTATCGGGTGCCCGCTTTACCTTCATTGCGATGATTATTCTGGTGCTCGCGTGGTCGATGTCAGAGATCAGCCGCGAACTGCACACGGCAGACTTTTTGATCGCCAGTCTTGGAGAAACCATCCCAGCCTCCGCGTTACCCGCGGCCATTTTTGTATTGGCGGCGTTCACCGCCTTCTCAACGGGCAGCAGCTGGGGCGCCATGGGCATTTTGTTACCCCTGGTGCTACCACTATGCTGGGCGATCATGGGTAGTCAGGGTCTCATGAGCGGCGGCGACTACGCTGTTCTTTATGCATCAGTCTCGGGTGTATTGGCCGGCGCCGTATGGGGCGACCATTGCTCGCCGATATCCGATACCACCGTGATGTCATCGCTTTCGGCCGGCTGCGACCACATAGAGCATGTCCGCACCCAGCTGCCCTACGCCGTTCTGGCGGGTGCTGCAGCGCTACTGTTTGGGACCATACCGACCAGTCTGGGGCTCCCCTGGTGGGTGGGCATGTTGCTGGCAGCGACTGTGACCGCGCTGGGCCTCAGACTACTTGGGCAACCGGTTGAGGATTATCGCCCGGCGGGCGACGCGTAGAACCAAAATGGCGCGATTGCGTCGCGCAGGAATGTTCTGAGACGGTTTTTTCTCTCCACAGCCCTCCGTATACTGCGGCCTGCCCCGACGGGCAGATACCATAGAGCGGGATCCGGCCCTCGACCGATGCGCCGATCCCTAGTGCAGATAGCGCGTGCCAAGAATGTGCCGCTCACGCAAGAGTCAATATCAATGAGCACCTGGACCTTCAAAACCGATAAAGGCCGCCGCTGGCATACTGGCGCGGTGCTCTATTCGCTCATGGCCTATGGCACCGGATGGTGGCTCTTACTCAGCCAAAACTGGATCGCCTTCCTGCCCGGTATTTTACTGCTCGGCCACGGCATGATCATTGCCGCGTACCTGATACACGAGTGCGCCCACAATACGATCTTTACCGTTAATCGGCACAACAATCAGCTGGCGGGGTGGCTGGGTTGGATCTGCGGGTCCTGCTACGGCACGGTAGAGGATATTCGCACCAAACATTTCCGACACCACGTGGAAAACGACGACGTGGTGTGGTTTGACTATGAGGGTTTCTTCAAGAAGCACCCCTTGGTGTATCGGGTGACGATTTTTCTCGAATGGTGCTTCATTCCCGCCCACTGCATCCTGATGCACACCATCATGGTGTTTACGGCATTCATCATCCCGCAACGACGCAACCAACTGCCGCGAAATGTGAGCGTGATCGCGATTCGCTTCGGCTTACTCGCCGCGCTGGCGTGGTATGCGCCCGCTGCCTTCATCGGCTACCTCATCGCCTACATGCTGATGATTGTTGTGCTGCGGTTTGTCGATGGGCTGGAGCATGATTACCCCTATCGGACCAACCTCTACACCGACGAAGTCTCCGAGCACAAAGGAGATCTCGAATGGGAACAAGAACACACGTTCAGCCCCATCCTGTCCTGGCGGTATGAGTGGGTCAACTGGTTGATACTGAATTTTGGCTATCACAATGCCCATCACGCCAAGCCCACCACGCCCTGGTTCGAACTACCGGCGCTGCATCGCAAACTCTTCGGGGACGACCCCGACACGGTGATTCGACTCTGGCCACAGCTCGTCATGTACTACCGGTACCGACGTTACCGCATCTTTCACGACGCGCCCGGGTTAGAGCCGGCGTCGGGCAAGGATTTTTTGCGTGCCGCGCAATCGGCACGGCTAACCGGGGGCAACGCCGCATCGTTTCTGACCTCGTTCTGATACACCGATGACCCTGACGCTGGATATCTACCAATCGCTGTGGGCGATGGAAAAGCGGATTCCCGGGCACGCCGAGGACCCCGTGGAAACACACCTGGCTCAAATAGCCGAAGCCGGTTACGCGGGGGCTTGTGTTGACCCCAATGTGTCTGAGATCGAAGACTGCCTACAGCTGAAACCCGCCTTCGAGCAGCACGGGTTGAAATGCATGGTGAATGCCTTCCCGCATGACGTCGCGTCGCTGGAGCCTCTGCTTGATATGGCGGCGGAGATGAACGCCACGCAGGTCAATGTGATTGGCGGAGTCATGCCTTTGACTGCCCGGGAGGCGGTACCGGTGGTCAACACCTGGCTTTCGATGGCACGATCTTATGACTTCCCCTTGTTACTGGAGACCCATCGCAATGGCACCCTGAACGATCTCTTCTACACCTTGGAGGTGTTGGAGATGGTCCCGGAACTGCGGTTGTGCGCTGACCTGTCGCACTTTGTCGTCGACCGTGAACTGCAGCTGCCATTGGGGGAAACCGACCAAGGTTACTTCGCCACTATCCTCGAACGCTCGGATTCATTTCAGGGCAGGATCTCGAGTAATCAGCAGATCCAAATCGCGCTCGACTTCCCTCAGCATCGCGACTGGGTCATGCAGTATCGACAGTGGTGGTCGCAGGGTATCGAGGGCTGGGCTCGTCGCCAGCAGGCAGACGCCACGCTCAACTTTCTGGTAGAGCTCGGGCCACCTGCTTACGCCATTACCGGCCCGGATCAACGCGAGCTATCCGACCGCTGGCTGGAGGGGCTACAAATCAGAGAGTGGGTGGAGGCGATCTGGTCAGATACCGGTAACGGCATCGCCTGAGCCCTCATCCGTGCTCGCAGTCAGTCATTCTGCGTTGGGCGTCGCGCCGGCGGGCAAGCATGCCGCGATCCAGTCATAAGGCATTTGCGCTCAAAGACGCTCAACCCTTGCGGCTCACGCAGCGCTTTTCCCTGCCAGCACGCGCTCAATGCTGGCAAGCGCCTCATCCACCTCCCCCAAGGTGTTGTAGTGGCCCAAGCCCAGGCGCAATACGCCCTCATGTGGGTCCAGTGCGAGTGCTCGCGCTACCTCAAAGGCGTAATTATCACCCCAGTGACAGTAGACCCCCTCAGCGGAAAGCTCCCGGGCAATCTCACTGGCGGGGAGTCGATCGTGGGTGAAGGAGAACGTCGCCACCCGGTTTTCAAGGGTGCGGGCGCCTTGCAGCGCGAGACCCGGCATGGCCAGTAAGCCTGCCAGTAATCGCTCGGATAAGGCATCCTCGTGAGCGCCCATCGCGGCGTAGGCGCCCTCGAACTGTTGCCGGCGATCACCGGTGATGCCGACTTCTGCGGCTACCCACTGAAAGTACTCGAGCGTTCCCATCAGACCCGCAATCAATTCGAAGGCCGGTGTCCCCAGACTGAAGCGCAGCGGTAATTCATCGCTCGCACAACGGAGCTTGTAGGCGTGCAGCGCCTCGAGTCTCGCACGCTTGCCAAACACAACGCCCAGGTGAGGCCCGTAAAATTTATAGGGCGAGCAAGCCAGAAAGTCACAGCCAAGATCCATCACATCAATCAATCGATGCGACGCGAACTGCACGGCATCGACGTAGACGATCGCCCCTGCTGCCTGCGCCATCGCGGTGAGGGTCTTAACGTCGTTGACACCACCCGTGAGATTGCTGGCGTAGTTCAGCGCGAGCAGTCGCGTGCGATCATTTAATAGCGGCTCCAACAGCGCCGGCTCGACACGCCAGCTGTCGCGATCAAACTCCAGCCATTTCACTGTGAGGCCGTTGTCCTCAGCCATCTGCAACCAGGGCGTGACGTTACCCTCGTGTTCCATCCTGGAGATAATGATCTCGTCGCCGGGTTCAAACTGGTGCGCCAGACTGCGCGACAGCTGATAGGTCAGCGTTGTCATGTTGGCGCCGATCAAGACCTCGCCGGGGTCATCCGTACCCAGAAAATCTGCCATGGCCTGGGTGGCATCGGCATACAACGCATCAACCTCAACGGATGTCGGATTAAAGACGCCCGTATTGCTGTTGAATCGGTGGAAGAAATCGACGATTCGGTCGATGGTCTGCTTGGGCACCTGCGTGCCTGCTGCATTGTCAAAATAAATGCGACGTTGACCCTCATCGGTGGTTGAGAGCGAAGGAAAATTCGCTCGCACCTGATCGACTGGCAAGTTGGTCGTCTCACTCATGCGCTTTATCACTCGGCAGTTTTTCTGAATGTCCTGCAGGGTAATGTGGCGTCTCGTGAAGGTAAACCGTGCGGCTGGGTACCGAAGAGACTGTTGCGACGCGGTGCAGCACTGCTAAGGTGCACCTATGAACAGGTCTTTGCCAGTAGCGCCTGCATGACGGTCGGTGTGATCGATGTGCATGCCCACGTCGTGTTTATGGCGCTCAATGGCACCGCCGGCCGCTATGGGCCCGAGGCGGGGGTCAATCCGGAGGGGGAACCCTTCTTTCGGATCGGTGATTACACGATGAAGCCGATCTCCTACGAAAACTCGGTGTTTACTGACCACGAGCTACGACTCGAACAGCTCGATCGACTGGGGATCGAGCGACAAGTGCTCTCTCCCAACCCACTGACATTCTTCCACGGTATCGACGCTACGACTGCGGCCACCTTCTGCCACGCGCACAACCAATTGATGGCTGACTTCGTCGCGCTCCACCCGGACCGCTTTATTGGGCTGGCCGCGCTACCTCTGCAGGACATAGCTGCAGCCTGTGATGAGCTGGATCACGCTATCGGCACGTTAGGCTTAAAAGGCGCGATGGTCGGGACGGATTGTCCCCAGGGCTTGGCCTGTCAATCACTGGACCCCCTTTATGCGAAGTTAGTCGCGCTGGATGTCCCTTTGTTCATTCATGCCAGCTCCACTGACGGCGCGGGGGAACTACCCGACCCCCGACTCGGTAAGCATCATCTGTCGCTCAGCTTGGGTTACGCGCAGGAGGAAACGCTGGCCGTCGCTCAGGTGCTCCTTGGGGGCGTCCTTGACCGTCACCCAAGGCTCGATATCTGTGTGTCACACGGTGGCGGCACCGTCGCTTTTCTCGCTGAAAAAATAGATCAGCTGGCCCGCATCGACCCCGGGGTCTCGGAAGGTGTGAGACAAAATGGATTCCTGCATGAGCTGAAAAAATTATGGTTTGATACCCATGTCAAAGGAGCCGTTGCCGGTGAGGCGTTGCGTCACTGTGCACATCCAGACCGGTTGGTATTGGGCACGAATCTGGGTGGCTTTGATACGCCTGATGCGCTCCCCTCCGACGCCGAGCGGCTTTCCCACAATGCCGAGACACTGCTGAGGTTAGCGTGATAGCACTGCAAAACGTAAAGTTATTTAACGGCCACGCCGATTATTTTTGCAACGACGCCACGGTCATCATCGAGGGCAATGTCGTTCACTACGCAGGACCCTCCGCGGCGACCCCAGCGCTGGAGCCGCAGACGCGGGTGATCGACGGCCGGGGTCACTTCGTGATGCCGGGGATGGTGGAGTCACATGCGCATCTCTCCTACACCAATAACGGCCCGCTGGAGCTCGACAAATCTCCCGTAGAAGAGGTGGTGATTAAAACCATCCACAACGCCCGCGTCATGTTGGGCTCTGGGTTCACCTCAGCCATCAGTTTTGGTTCGGTGCATCGAGTCGATGCCTTTCTCAAGCGTGGCATCGAATCTGGCGAGGTGTTGGGGCCCCGATTACTCGCCGGGGGACGTGATATTGGCTCGACCGGTAGCAATGCCGATCTGCACCCTGACTATGCGCAATTGAAAATTGATGGATTGGGCATGATTACCGACGGCCCCTGGGAAGTCCGCAAAGCGGTGCGCACGCTCTCCAAAAACGGCGTGGACGTCGTCAAGGTCATGATTGACGGCGAGTTACTCTCCTCGGGCGGCGGGATTAAACCCGGCGTGCTTGGATTTACTGATGAAGAACTCGAAGTGTTGGTGACCGAGGCGCACCACCGCGGTATGCGAGTCGCCTCCCACGCGCGGTCTGCAGCAGCGGTGAAACAGGCAGTGCGTGCCGGTGTGGACTTCATCGGGCACGCAAACTATTTGGATGACGAGGCGCTTGAACTGCTGGAAGCGCATCGTGACTCGGTTTTCGTCGGGCCTGCCGTCGCCTGGGAGATTACCTTTCTGGAGCATTACCAGAGCTTTGGTTTCGAGACCGGCGGCCCGGAACACGAGGGGTATGCGGCGGAGCTTGCGGCCACACAAGAATCGGTAAAACGTATGCGCGATGTGGGCGTCAGAGTCTTGGTGGGGGGTGATTATGGGCTCAACATCACCCCCCACGGCACCTATGCCAAAGAGCTCGAGTACTTCACGGAATATTTTGGCTTCTCAACGGGCGAGGCGCTCCAAGCAGCCACCAAACATGGTGGTGAGGCCTTCATGCCCGAGGGAGGCTTGGGGACACTGGAGCCGGGCAGCCTCGCCGATCTGGTGATCGTAAAAGGAAACCCGCTCGAGGACATCAAAGTGCTGCAAACTGCCGACAACATTCTTGCGGTGATGAAAGACGGGCAAATCTTCTCGGGCCTACTGGACCCCTGCTCGCCCCATCAGAAAAGCGCGGAACAATTGAGCGGACTCCTCGAGGAATCACTATGCAATTAGAGGGCAAAGTGGCGATTGTCACGGGTGCTGCACGCGGACTGGGCCGGGCCTATGCCGAGGCGTTGGCCTCAGAAGGCGCCGCTGTAGTGGCTGCGGATATCAATGACTGTGGTGATACCGTTGCCGCCATCGAGGCCGCGGGTGGGCGAGCGGTCGCAAGCGCACTGGATGTCTCCGACAGCGACAGCTGCGCGGTCATGGCCGCTCTCGCTGCCGAGACATATGGACGGATTGATATCCTGATCAATAACGCGGCGCTTTACGCGGGCTTGCGAGGTGCCCGGTTTGAGAATCTCGATGAGCAGCAGTGGGATCAGGTCATGCAGGTCAACATCAAAGGCACCTGGCTCACCAGCCGTGCGGTGGTGGGTTGCATGCGGGAGAGCGGCGAAGGCGGCTCTATTATCAATATTGCCTCGCTCGCAGC
>WTHO01000287.1 GCA_011523115.1 Halieaceae bacterium
TCGCAGATTGAAGGGCAATCGGCAATCGCTTGACGGGCGCTACCATCGCGATGGCTTCATCAGCGGTATCCCTATCCTGACCGAAACTGAAGCCCTCCATCACCGGGAGCAGCTTGAACGGGCCGAAACCACTTTAGGACACTCACTCCACTACCTTAATAAAGTGCACACGGCCATGCGCTCGCCATATGAGCTCGCGACGCACCCACGGTTGTTGGACATCGTGGAAACAATTCTCGGCCCCGATATCATCCTCTACAACGTGACCTACATCATCAAGGAGCCCAATAGCCGGGCATTTGTCAGTTGGCATCAAGACCTCACCTATTGGGGCTTCGATGGCAGTGATCAGGTTTCCGCATGGCTCGCGCTTTCACCCGCAAACGCCCGGAGCGGATGTATGCAGATGATCCCGGGGAGTCACCTAGAGGGCATGCGGGATCAGGAGACCGCAGATGATCCCGATAACGTGCTCTTGCAATCACAGACCATTACCAATGTAGACGATAGCCTCGCCGTGCCCTGCGAGTTGGAGCCCGGCGAAGTTTCGTTACACCATGGTTGGACAGTGCACTGTTCCCGCCCCAACTTGAGTGACGATCGCCGCATCGGCCTGAACGCGCAGTACATCCGGCCGAGTATGCGTCAGACGAAATCCGACCATGACTCCGCCCTGCTGGTCCGGGGAGCCGATAAGTTTGGATATTACCGACAAGATTTGGCGGCTCAATCATGGTTGGAAAAAGATGCTGCTCAACAGTTGGCCATCGCCAGTGAGGAATATCAGGAGATCGCAGGACGCGCGAATCCCTCCTGAACACCTAGCACTCGATCAAACTGACCGGCACCTCAAGCACGTTAATTGCCAACCCGCCGCGGGCGGTCTCTTTGTACTTGTCCTGCATGTCGCGACCGGTATCGCGCATCGTCTTGATCACCTGATCCAGCGAAACAAAGTGCTCACCCGACCCTCGCAGTGCCATGCGCGCAGCACTGATCGCCTTGACCGCACCCATCGCATTGCGCTCGATACAGGGCACCTGCACAAGGCCCCCAATGGGGTCACAGGTCAAACCAAGGTTGTGCTCCATGGCAATCTCAGCTGCATTCTCAACCTGTGCGGGCGTTCCACCGAGTGCGTCGGCAAGCGCGCCGGCCGCCATTGAGCAGGCTGAACCCACCTCTCCCTGACAGCCAACCTCGGCCCCAGAGATTGAGGCATTGATCTTGTAGAGAATGCCAATAGCGCCCGCAGTCAGTAAAAAGCGACAGACGTCATCGTCACTCGCCCCTTTGCAGTGGTGCAGGTAGTACTTGAGCACCGCCGGGATGATCCCTGCGGCACCATTAGTGGGTGCGGTAACGATGCGGCCGCCGACCGCGTTTTCCTCGTTGACCGCCAACGCATAGAGTGTGACCCAGTCCATGGTATTGAGTGACTCATCGCCAAGGGAGTCGCCCTGGCTCTTCAACTGACGGTAGAGCTGCGCTGCCCTGCGCTTGACCTTCAGCCCGCCGGGCATAATGCCCTCTGTGCGACAGCCGCGATCAATGCAGGCCTGCATGACCTCCCACAACGATAACAAGCCACTGCGAACCTCTGCCTCGGAGCGCCATGCCTGCTCATTCGCCAGCATGAGGGCGCTGATCGACAACCCATGCTCGCGGCACTGTGCCAAAAGCTCCTCGGCACTGGAGAAGGGGTATTTCACTGGCGTTGGGTCATCAACAATGACGTCCGCCCCGGTCGCCGATTCATCCACGACAAAGCCACCACCCACCGAGTAGTACACCCGGGTCTGGAGCGTTTCACCCAGCTCATCGTAGGCCGTAAAGCGCATCCCGTTGGCGTGGAAAGGCAACGTCTCGGTGCGATGCATGACCAAATCGTCGCGGTAATCGAATGCAATCTGGTGCTGGCCCAGCAGGGTCAGGCTGCCCTGCTCTCGCGCGGCGGCAACGCGCGCTTCAATGCGGTCAATATCTACCGTGTCGGGGGCCTCGCCCTCCAACCCTAAAATAATGGCTTTCGGGGAGCCGTGGCCTGCACCCGTGGCCCCGAGAGAGCCAAACAGCTCGGTGGTGACGCGATAACAGCGGTTAAGCGAGCCTGTGTCCGCGAGCGCCACTGCAAACATCCGTGCGGCATGCATGGGGCCGACGGTATGAGAGCTGGAGGGACCGATACCCACCTTGAACAGGTCAAATGTGCTGATAGACATGGGCTTAAGCTGGTAGAGGCGTGAAGCGAGCGGTGGCGGAGTGTAGCGCCTGCAAAATGCCCGCGTCACGCAAATTTATCGTTATGGCAATACGGCTGTTTTACGCTTCGACGCGCCTTTGTGGATTGGTGGCGATAGGGATGTCGTCACACGCAGATGGCAACTCATTTGAGACTGATCACATTGGGACTCTGATCGCGCCGCGCAAAAGCGCCGATGTCCCGCATCCAAAAGGGCTTGAGCACGTTTGTTTCACCCCGCACGGCGGTTGCGTTGTGCGCTGTCTCCCTTATCATGCGCGATCTTTTGACTGATTT
>WTHO01000093.1 GCA_011523115.1 Halieaceae bacterium
ATCCATCCCACGGCGGCGGAGGAATTTGTCACCCTGCGCACGCCGCGAGCCTGACCTTGGATCTGGCTGTTTGGGAGATCTCTGTGCTGGTACTCGCCGTGCTGGCGGGGGGGTTCATCAACGTCATGGCCGGTGGCGGCTCCGTGATCACGGTACCGGTGATGATCATGCTTGGCGTGCCGGGTCCGGTGGCTAACGGTACCAATCGAATACCCATCCTGGCCCAGAACATCGCCGCATCGCTGACCTACATTCGGCATGGCTTGCCCCAATCAGGAATGGTCCTGTCGCTGTCGTTGTGTGCAATCCCCGGTGCGATCGCCGGCGCACTTGTAGGTGTGAGACTGCCTGCTGAAACCTTCAATCTGGTTCTGGCGGTCATTATGGGGTGCATATTGCTTTTGATGCTGACCGGCAAGGGCCAGTCCGAGGCCCGTGCGGCCGCACCGATCTCCGGTAGCCGCCGACTTTGGGGACACCTGATGATGATCGGCGCCGGGTTTTGGGGTGGATTTATTCAGATCGGCATGGGTTTTATCCTGCTGCCTATTCTCAACCGGGTGTTGGGGATGGATCTCGTGGCGGCGAATATCCACAAAGTCCTGATCATTCTGGCCTACACCGGCACGGCACTGTTGGTTTTTGGGAGTCAGCTCGAGCTACTGTGGTGGATCGGCGCGGTGATGGCCGTCGGCAATGCCGCGGGCGGCTGGCTGGGCGCAAGAGTGACACTGGCGGGTGGAGAGCGGGTAATTCGCTGGGTGGTGATTCTGGCCATCGCCGGGATGATAGTGAAACTGATATGGTTCCCCTGAGGATTCGATCGAGGAGTGAGCCCAACATGCTCAATATTGCGAAATGGGTGGGCCGTGGCGTAGCGCTGGCGCTCTGTGTCACGTTTCTGGGCTGTACCACCATGCAGGTCGATACCGCACCCTCGAAGCGTTTCGCTGACAAGGGCTATCAAACCTTCAGTTGGCGCACCGAAGTGCCGAGAGGGGTTCCGCAATCCATGGAGAGCCTCTATCGCCTGTCTGCCACGGTTCAGGAGGTCGTTGCCGAGGCCCTTGAGAAAAAAGGCTACCGCTTTGAACCATCAGGTGGCGACTTTCTCGTCAGCTACGCCTTTGGCGCGCGGCTGGAGGGAGGCCAGGAGCCTGTCACACCCGGGCTCGGGCCCAGCGGCGCCGTGATCAACCGAACGCCCGATGGCGCGGTGATGGACAATGCCTATGCGCTGAGTGGGCCGCGGGAAGTCGCCAGCCTAATGCTCAGCTTTGAAGACGGCGACAATCTGGCCTCTGTGTGGTCGGCAAGCATCAGTCAGGTCGTTGAAAACCAAAACCAACCCGACCTGGACAAGGTTCAGCGCAAACTCAAATCCGGGGTAACAAAAGCCTTTCGCGTATTACCCGACGCTACGAATCGCTGATGGGGTAGACCTCGGGGTTGGCACAGTACGGTAGCGCCTGCCCCGCCATCCCCGCGTGGAGATTCTCCAGCGCCCTGCCTACCATAGCCAATCGTGTGCTGGCGGTAGCGCTGCCAACGTGGGGCAGTAGCACCACATTTTCTTGACTTAAAAAAGGGTGCCCGGGTCGCAGGGGCTCAACCGAGAAAACATCCAGCCCTGCATTCAGTCGCCCCGAGCACACCTCGTCGATCAAGGCCGCCTCATCAACCAGCAGGCCACGGCCTGTATTGATCAGCGCCGCCCCCGCGCGCATGCTGGCAAGGCGCTGGCGGTCCGCAATGTGGGTGGTCTCAGGTGTCATCGCTGTATGAAGCGAGACAATATCGCTACGGGCAAATAATTCATCCAGCTCAACCATCTGTACGCCATCCATGTGCCGGGGTGTCCGGTTCCAGGCAAGGACGTTGCTCCCAAAGCCCCGAAGCCTGCGGATCACCGCCTGACCAATGGCCCCCAAACCCACGATGCCCACCGTCGCCTGACTCAAATCCGTCCCGAGGAGCAAGTCGGATTGCCAGCCCTGGGCCCAGTTGCCGGCCCGTATCCAGCGATCGGCTTCGGCCATTCTTCGCGTGACCGCCAACATCAATCCCAGCGCCAGATCTGCGGTGCTGTCGACCAACACTCCCGGTGTATGGCCGACGGGGATGCCGAGCCGGGTCGCAGCAGTGATATCGATATGATCAACACCCACAGAAATCGTGGAGATCACCTGCAGTCGCGACGCGTGCTCGAGCAGCGCTGCACTGATCGGTGTGGACAGCGCGCAGAGCAAGCCGTGGGCGTCAGTGAGCCAATCCTTGAGTACCGCCTCGGGCATTGGCTGTGATTCCGGCCACGCTGCAACGTCGTAGGCGTCGCCCAATGTGTCGATCATGTCACTCGGTAGCCCCAAGGCCACCACGCACTTTGGCTTCACCACCCCGCCGTCCTTCATCTATGCACTGCCCGTTTGCGATGCAGTCGGGAGTCTCGTGCCAAAGGTAAACGACCAGATGACGACGAGCATCACCACCATGCTGGTACCCAACCACGCCAGACCGAAATCACCCTGTGCCAAGAGG